>NZ_CP132957.1:1210920-1513650 GCF_030863805.1 Kineothrix sp. MB12-C1 | reverse complement strand
GTCTTATTTCCACCTTCGGAACCTTCGCCATAGCGGCAAATGCGGTATGTAACATACTGGCCGGTTTCAATGTCCTTCCCGGGATGGCAATCAATTTGGCTCTTTTATCAGTAGCAGCAGTCTGCGTGGGAGCGGGCGATTATGACCAGGCCAGATACTATACAAGAAAGATGCTGAAGCTTGCCATTGTCTGTACGGCAGTAATCTCTTCGGTACTCATTCTATTCACTCCATGGATTCTGAAAATCTACAATCTCAGTCCGGAAACGGAGATACTTGCCACGAAAGTAATTCGCTATCATGCCGTAATGGCTGTATTCTTATGGATGCCATCCTTTACGATCCCTAATACTCTGCGGGCAGCGGGAGATGTAGTCTGGACTATGGTAATCGCCATAGGTTCCATGTGGACCTTCCGCATTATCACATCGTACCTCTTAAGCGCCTATACTGATTTGGGCCTTATGAGTGTGTGGATTGCTATGACATTGGATTGGGTTTTCCGTGCAATTTGTTACGGTTATCGATACCGAGGGCATAAATGGGAACATTATGTAATAAGTGAAAAGTAGTTAAGATGGAGATATAAGGTAGGAATTGCTAAGATGTGATAAGAACCCGGGATGAAAGTCAAGTCCTGGGATAAGAATAAAGGCTTAGAATGAAAGTCGGATCTTAAGATGAAGATGAGAGCTTGAGGTAAAAATAAGAAGGCTTTGACAAGACTTTACTCTTTCTTATATAATGAAGTGCGAACGTTTAACAATTAGTAAGAAAAAGGTAACTTTAATGGATTTTCACAAAGCAATCTTTGTTTTTGTAATTGTGAAGGTACTGAACGGTTATAGGAAAAGAAAGAACTTGCCAAGATTCTGCCAGAAGACTGTCTTTTGGTCTACACTTGGGATAAAGCGGAAGGGATAACAGCTAAAATGGAAAGAGAAATGATTATTGTACTGGATTTCGGCGGACAGTACAATCAGTTGATTGCCAGAAGAGTAAGAGAATGCAATGTATATTGTGAAGTTCATCCCCATAACATAGGGCTGGATAAGATTAAAGAAATCAATCCGAAAGGAATTATTTTAACAGGAGGACCAAACAGCGTATATGCGGCGGATTCACCGGTTTGTGAAAAAGAAATATTCGAACTGGGTATTCCTGTACTCGGAATTTGTTATGGTTCTCAACTTATGTCACATCTGCTCGGTGGTACGGTAACAACAGCACCGGTCAGTGAATATGGAAAAACAGAAGTAGATACAGATACGAGCAGAGCACTATTTAAAGGAGTTTCTCCCAAGACAATCTGCTGGATGAGCCATACAGACTATGTTGAAAAAGCGCCGGAAGGCTTCACAGTAACAGCACATACCCCTGTATGCCCGGTAGCAGGCATGGAGAATGTGGAAAAGGGATTATATGCGGTACAGTTCCATCCGGAAGTAATGCATACACAGGAAGGCATGACAATGCTTAAGAACTTTGTATCCGATATCTGCGGCTGCAAAGGCGATTGGCAGATGGGACCCTTCGTAGAAGAAAATATCAGAGCGATCAGAGAGAAGGTAGGAGATGGCAAGGTACTGTGCGCCCTTTCCGGTGGAGTAGATTCTTCCGTAGCAGCGGTTCTTCTATCGAAGGCAATCGGTAAACAGCTCACCTGTGTATTCGTAGATCATGGACTCCTTCGTAAAAACGAAGGCGATGAAGTAGAAGCAGTATTCGGTCCGAACGGTCATTATGACTTGAACTTCATCCGTGTCAATGCCCAGGAACGCTTCTATAACAAGCTGGCAGGAGTTACAGAGCCTGAAGCGAAGAGAAAGATTATCGGCGAAGAATTTATCCGTGTATTCGAGGAAGAAGCGAAGAAAATCGGCGCAGTCGATTACCTCGTACAGGGTACCATTTATCCCGATGTTATCGAAAGCGGCCTCGGCAAAAGTGCTGTAATCAAATCTCATCACAACGTAGGCGGGCTTCCCGACTATGTTGATTTTAAAGAAATTATTGAACCGCTCCGTCTCCTTTTCAAGGATGAAGTGAGAAGAGCGGGCTTAGAGCTTGGTATTCCTAACCATCTCGTATATAGACAACCCTTCCCCGGCCCCGGCCTCGGTATCCGTATTATCGGTGAAGTTACTGCAGAAAAGGTAGCCATCGTTCAGGAGGCGGATGCAATCTATAGGGAAGAAATCGCAAAAGCCGGTATCGACCAAGAACTCGGCCAATACTTTGCCGCTCTTACCAATATGCGCTCCGTAGGCGTTATGGGCGATGAGCGCACCTATGACTACGCAGTGGCACTCAGAGCAGTAAATACCTCCGACTTCATGACAGCCGAAGCCGCACAGATTCCATGGGAAGTGCTTGGACATGTCACAAGAAGGATTGTGAATGAAGTTAAGGGTGTGAATAGAGTTATGTATGACTGTACCGGGAAACCGCCGGCGACGATAGAATTCGAATAGAGAACAAAGTCCCAAGAATGGCGTATTTACGCAGTTCTTGGGGCTTTTCTTTTGGGCGTGATACCTTTTTGATACCTGTTTAATTGCAAAGATTAAAATGAATTATAATTCTTACACGTTCTATAGGATCTAAATCATCATCACTATATTTTTTACCAAATGTTTCTGCTTCATATTGTCGCAGTAAAATTTTGGTATCAACACATTTAAAATAGTATTTTGAGAAATCGCTGCCTTCATTTCCTTTCTCAATTTTCTGAACATTTGAAATTAGAATTCTTTTTATAGAATCAGTTTCATCCTTAAGATAGAATACGAAAGTTAATCCATTATCAGCCACCAAATATTTATGTTTTAAGTAGGTATATCTTTTTTCTAAAAATGGATATTCTGGAAATTCGGAAATGACAATATAGTCACAGAATTTTAAATCATCAACTAGATTCTCGTAATTAGAATCCGTTAAAGTATCAACAATATTTTTTTCGATAAATTTATCTGTAAAATCAAATATATCATTTGCTTTAGGATTGTTTGAGTCTGTAATCCAGTTAATAAAGTCAGAAATGTTATCTTTTACCAATGTGAATTTTTCTAAATCAGATGATAAATATTCTGTTTTATTATCAAGCCAAAAGTGTAAAAAGTTTGATTTCATATTAGGAGAGTAGATATTGGCAGCATCACTTGTAATGAAAAGGCTAGTTGCTGATTTGCAATTTTTCATTGAGATAATACCCTCATATACACAATTTAGTGATTTGAGGTAATCAGAACTAATTATTAATACTATATTTGTATTTTCTGGAATATGATCCATAAATTCTTTTATACTGGACCAGTTACCGATATCTCTAATATCACGTTTTACTTGAAAATGAGTACCAATAAGAATAGATTCTAACTCATCAACAATAACTTTACTATTCCAATTATAAGATATAAAAACTTCTGGGTTCATTTTTATCCTTTCAGCTTTAAGAATTATGACAATTTTATATAATTAAGAATTTGACTAAAATAGCAACTAGTCCAGATTGATAACTCCATCGCAAAGATCTTTAAAGCTTTTATCTTTATATACTTTATTGAGGATTTTTTTGTCTGCAAAATTCAGCATAAAATCAATGATTTCATTTAAACGATCACCAACCAATGGAGATTTTAAAAGTAAAAGTACTTCATGAGCATTTTTGGCACGGATGCCATTTCCACTATATATTGAATCCATATGGTTTTTAAATAATTCCAACAGTATTTTAACTTGTTCTTTTGAAAGAATTTTGAAGAAGGAATTATAAATAGGTAAAGCTCCTTGTGATACTCCATTACAGTAATTTACTTCTCTACCAATACGACAATCTAAAAAAGTATTAATTAATTTTTCAGAACGTTCTATAGGAATATCAATTGAGGTTTTAATATATTTCATAATTTCTTTTGCAATTGGAGGTTCATTATAATAATTATCCCACCCGCTGTGTGCTGAGGATAGATTATCGCATAAACTACTTAATTGTAAACTTCTTTCTGTAAGTGACAAGTATGATAAACCATCACATTTTTCAAAAAAAGTATAAGTTAAGTCTTCTTTTATTTTATCAAGATTATTTCTGTAAAATTCTTTTTTTTCTCCTAAATCATATTTAGTTTCAGTTTTACTAAAGGTCCACAATACTTTTGAAAGGGCAAGGATATTGTTTCGAATTTCATTGCTTGTATCATTTGAAATATAAAGACCAAAAAGAGAAGTTAATAAATTTGAAGCCATCCCAGAAGAAAGATCTGAAATTGCACTACCAAATGATTGAAGGGTTAATTGGTCTAAAGGAGTAGTTTGTTTTTTAATATTTTCTATGATTGTTCTTATTTGAATAGCAGATGCGGATGGTTTATCATTAATTACTTCTGTTACGCATGTTTGTAACCAACCTACTAATTCATAGGAATTTATATCATATGTATTAGGGTGAGAAGCACCAATTTGATTTCTCATATCTAGTATATGACATAGCTTTCTGTAAACGATATCAGAAATCCATTCAAGTTTTTTACATGTTTCAAGCATGGTTTTATCTTTTATACCTGATAAATCTTCCTCAGATTTATACTGATCACGTATCTTTGCTCCGACTGCATTTTCAAAAAAAGTGTCTAAACCATAGTAAACAATTTTTTGACGTAGGTTTAGAACTACTTCATTCCATACATAGTTAAGAGCTGCATCAAAAAGACCGATAGCTGCGCCAGCAACAAATCTTGAAAGATAGGTGGCATTTCTCTTTTGTTCAGGTGGTATTTTTGAAATGAGATTGGGCAGCATGGTCATAATATTTTCTCTTTCATCAATAGGAGCGATTACATTTTCAGAGGGTAACCCCATTGAGATAAGTAAATTCTCAAATTGAGTCATTTGGGTTGCTAATTGATTATTAGTTTCTATAATTTCATTATTTGGCATTTTATCTCCATCCTTTCTTTGCTTCAAATTTCCCACAATCATCACATGTATCTGGCCAGTTCAGTTTCCATTCCAAATACGCATTTTCTGTAATCTCTTTCTTTGCAAGCTCCTGCTTTCGAATCATCCATTCCCTCATGAATTCATCAACCAACCCATAATTAAACCACATACCGACTGGCGGTTCATCTGGCCAGTAATCGTCATTGTCATCATATTGGGCTACCGCCTTTGTGGTGGCTTTTTCTTTTTTATTACTACGGATAAGAGAAAAAAGATTGATTGCACCACGGTTATCTTCATCTAGCCAGAAGAAAGTTTGCATAATATCTTCTGCGCTTCCTGGAATTTCACTGACAAAGTTCAGGGGATTGATATCCATAGCCTTTGCCATATCTATAAGCATGTCTTTTTGAGGGACTCTGTAATCGCATTCGTATTGTGCAATACGATTTGCAGCTCCCTTTTCTTCTAAACCAACAGCAACTCCAAGTTCCTGCTGGGTCATTTTTCTGAGTTTTCGTACAAATTTTATTTTTTTACCAATGGTCATAGTCTGCCTCCTTTACTGGAAATTAAATAAAAATGAAACCTTATAGGACTTATTATATCTGATAAATGAGATACAGTAAATAAAAATATTCGCCTAGAGGCGAAAAAAATATTGACATTCTCTATAAAGCGAATTATAATAAGTATCACAATAGAATATTCGCTATGAAGCGAATGCTAATACGACTGAATGAGCGGTACCATATGTTAACAGACATTCGCCAAGATCTTCTGATAAGGAAGAGAGCGATGATGACACTCCCAGAACTGGCGGGAATATCTCAAACAAGAGCAGGCCCGGGGCGCATAGCCGAGGTTGATTTACGCGAGTAGCGATGAGAATACTATGCTTGCATAAGTATTCGAGGAGCACCGCGATAGTGTTAGAAAGAATTTCTAACACCGAGACATCAACAACAAATGAATACACAGAACGCCAACGATTTTCCAAACAGGAAAACCGTAGCTATAACATGAGTTATAGCACCTGATCTTGCTGCAATAGTCCAAACAATAGTTGAGTGGCTGGGGTGGTTCCCCAGGTCCCTAGTTAGATTTTGAAATTTTTATACAAAGGAGGTGGACGGATGGAAGGAGCAATTTATATTACAGCAGCTGAGATGGCAGAAATGCTTGGCATTTCAAAACCATATGCGTATAAGCTCATCAAACAGATGAATGAAGAGCTTGACGCAAAAGGTTTTATTACCATTCCTGGCAAAGTAGCAATTAAGTATTTTGAAGAGAAGTTTTACGGAGTAACAGTAACAGCGTAACGAAAGGAGAAATGGATGGCAGCATATAAAGATGAGGAGCGAGGCACATGGTATGTCTCGTTCCATTATTATGACTGGACTGGCAAGAATAAGCGCAAATTGAAGCGTGGGTTCAAGACCAGAAGAGAAGCATTAGAGTGGGAACAGCATTTTCGTATGAAAGAAGAAGCTAATTTGGAAATGACTTTTGATGACTTTGTAGAAGCCTATACAAGAGATATGAAACCCAAATTAAAGGAAAATACTTGGAATACGAAAGAAGCGGTTATTAACAGTAAGATACTCCCTTATTTTAAGGACAAGAAAATGAAGGATATCAATACAGTGTGCAACGTGACTGTGACGCAAATCATGAATACGAATTCGTTTTACTCCAGCTTTCTTAGCTCCACGATCCATCTCATGATGGAGGTAGCTTTTTGAAAATGTGAATAATCTCGTATGTTCTTCACACCCATATAACATTCCAAAATAATCCTCCATTTCTTTGCACAGAAACTCTGGCATTTCGATTACTCGATTATTCTTTTCTGTTTTGGGAGAAGTAATATAATCCTTGCCTTGTAAATGCTGATAAGATTTATTAATGGTGAGTTTCCGATTTTCTAGATTAAAATCTCCACGCTCCAAAGCTAACAATTCACCTTCACGAATCCCAGTCCAGTACAAGACTTCAAAAGCATAAAACGAAATTGGTTTTTCTTTCATAACTTCTGAAAATTTCAAATACTCTTCTTTTGTCCAGAAAAGCATTTCTTTTCCTTTTGCTTTTCCCATTTTCCCTGCCTGCTTTGACGGATTAACAGTAAGACCATAGAATCTGCATCCGTGGTTAAAAATTGCACTGAGCTGATTTTGCACTGTACGAAGATAAGTCTGCGAATATGGCTTATCATTCTCGTCTCTTGAAGGAACGAAAGGGGAAGATTAAAGAGCAGATCAAGATTGCAGAAAGATGTTGTGCAAAAGAAATATCACGAGTGGCAGAAGCATTGGATAGAATGTTTCCAGTTGATGAAATGGAAGAGATTACTGATATCTATGATGTAGAAGTTCCAGAAAATCCGTTTAAGGAAGTTGTTGTAGCGGTGGATGAAGTAGCTATATCAGACGAAGCAAAACGGATAGTAGTACCGCAATTGGAAGCGATGAATGAATTTGTGAGGGAAGATGAACCAATAATAGTTCCTGAACCATCAATCGAACTAGTAACTGATTCGGTAATAGAATCATCAGATATGGTTGAAAGAGAAACAACTAGTTCGGGTATTGATGAAACCCTAGTGGATATGCGACAGAGCAATGCCGTAGAACGTATTGAACTTCCTAAGGCTCTAGCTGAATATCAAAGATTGTCTTTGCAAGAAAAAGCAGAAAGATTTCCATTTGAAATACTACCTGATGATAAGGCATTTAATTATTTCATGGATTATTTGACGGAGATTGGAAGCAGAATGGGATTTAGTGAAGCTTACGATGAATTTGCTGAAATATCAGGATGTTGGGATAAGATACAGGAACAGAAACTTATTGAGCGAGAAGTTGAGAAATCCATGAATCTATGTGACATAATGGGCATGACACCAGTATTGTTCCAGCAGGCAAGTGCAGATATAAGAGCAAGGGCCTTTCATCTGGAGGAACTGGATTACAAAGTCGGTGTTAAGGTTTATCGTGGGGTTCTTGAGAAATTAGGAATAGAGAAAGATTTGATGAATATTTATGATGAATTTGATGAGGTCTATACGGAAAGTATGACGGATAAGAAAAAAGATGAAAAGGATTGGAGGCGATAAGAGAGGGCTGGCTGATGCAGGTTTGTGTTGGCTGGCTATTTCTTTATCATAAAGGCATATTGTATTAAGTAACGTATGCAAGAGTAAATTCCAGATTTGATATTCTTAAGGGGTAAAAAGGTGGAATTTAATTTTTTACTTTTCGGACGGGTTTTAGATTTATTATTTTAAAACATACCGATAAATCATATTAAACCATATTTAAATAATTAAAAAGTTGTTATTAATCATAGTTTGAGATATAATAATCCATGGAGTTATTATGCAAAAGTCCAGAATATGGAGGATTAAAAATGTCTGAAATCAATGAAAAATGGTCTAGCCTAGAAGAGACAGCAGAGTATCTGGGTGTAACAAAAGATACAATTAGAAGCTGGATAAAAAAATCGGCTATTCCTGCTCACAAAGTTGGCAGATTATGGAAATTTAAATTTTCTGAAATTGATGAGTGGGTTAAGAGTGGGAAAAGTGCATTACAGTAAAAATTGGAGGAATTATAATGCGTAAAGGAGTTATTGGACCAACAAAAACCGAATTGTGTGAAGCAACATTAAAGGTTTTAGCAGATGAAAATAAAGAATATACAACCAAAGATATAAACGATCAAGTTGCGATATTATTACAGTTAACAGAAGAATATTTAAAAACTGAGGATGAGAGTGGAATCGGAACTGCATATGATTATCGGATGAGATGGGTTAGAACAGAATTAAAAAAACAAGGTAAGATCTATAATCCTAAAAGAGGAATATGGAAAAAAGCATAGATGGAGAACTATATGAATTCAATTTACAAATTAAAAAGTGAATATTTGAGAAACATTACAAAAACACAATTAGATGAATTTTTGTGTGATTTTGAAATTGACGGAAAAGGAAATATATTGATTCCGTATGAACATAAAGGGTATACCTGTAACGATAAACGGCATTTATTTGAAGATTCTGGAACTCATGCAATCAGTTTCTTTTCAGGATGTGGAGGATTGGACATAGGAACGCAGTTGGCCGGTGTAAAAGTATTATCAAGTCTTGATTTTTATGAAGACAGCGTCAATACATTAAGAAAAAATCTATTTTTTAATCATATTCTGCATACACATGAAGATATTACGAATGTAAAGGGTTCAGACTATTTAAATATCATAAATAAAAGCAATCCAGAAAAGTTAGTGCTTGTAGGTGGACCACCATGTCAACCATTTTCAAAAGCTGGTTATTGGGTGAAAAATGAGAATAGAAAAGCGAATGATGATCCTAGAAATATGATTGGATCATATTTTAGATTGATATCTGAAATAATGCCAGATGGCTTTGTTCTTGAAAATGTTGAAAGTATCTTACATCCTTCAAACACAGAAGCTGTAGACATGATTGTAAACAATACTCAGCAATTAGGATACAATTATACTATGCTAAAAATTAATGCTGCTGATTACGGCATACCACAAAAGAGAAAGCGTGTGTTTTTTATTGCCTCTAAGAAAAGGATTAATGCGGTTATACATGCAACACATGGTGATCTCAAAGCAATAGCTAATGATTCAAGTTTATTGCCATATGAGAGAGTGATAGATTGGATAGGAAAATTTGATGAACCTTGTTATTACAAACAAGATCAAGTAGAAACAAGTGGAAAATGGGAACACGAGCTTACTTGTGTACCACCAGGTAAAAATTATATAGCACTATCAGAAAAAGCTGGTTATCCAGATCCTATATTTGAGGCAGGAAAAAGATATTGGAGTTCACTGTTAAAACTTCATCCATTAAATCCTTCATGGACAATTATTGCTAGTCCAGGACATTGGGAAGGACCATTTCATTGGAACAATAGAAGATTGTCAACCAGAGAATGTGCAGCAATTCAAACATTTCCAGATGATTATGTTTTTTCTGGTAGTGAACGATCAGTGAGAAAACAGATAGGAAATGCAGTGCCACCATTATTGGCAAAGAAAATTATAGAAGAATTATGTAGGTGGATATAATGAATAAACCAAAAGTTGTAAGCTTATTTTCGGGAGCTGGTGGGTTAGATATTGGATTTAAAAAAGCAGGATTTTACACAGTTTTTGCATCTGATGTTTGGCAAATTGCGTGTGACACATTAAAAAAAAATAGAATTGCAGAGGAAGTTGTATGTGATGATGTTAGAAATATAAATTTTGCAAAAATAAAAGATACGCACGGTGAGATAGATTGTATAATTGGTGGACCTCCATGTCCACCATATAGTCAAACGCGTCATTACTTAGTGGGAAAAGCAAATGGCTTGGATGATGAAAAGGCTGGATTTGCAGTGCCAGAATATTTTAGAGCAATAGATGAAATAAGACCTAAAGTGTTCTTATTTGAAAATGTGGATGGTTTTGCATTTAAAACACATACGGAAGCATTTGACTTCCTTAAAGAGAAAAGCCAAAAATTGGGATATAAGATAACATATAGAGTTGTTAATTGTGCTAACTATGGAATTCCGCAGACCAGAAAACGATTTATTTGTGTAGGAGTAAGAGAAGATCTAAAGGGTGAATTTAATTTTCCAAATGAAACCCATTCAGAAAACGCAAAGGTTGAAGGTACGTTGTCTTGGGTAACATGTGGGGATGTTATAGGTGAGTTTGATAGTATTACAGAAGATGAAAAATTACAGAGACCGGGATCAAAAGATTATGATCTACTTGTTAATATACCACCAGGAGATAATTATTTATATTATACAGAAAAAAGAGGCTGCAAAAATCCTAAGTTTAAATGGAAATCCAGATATTGGACCTTTTTACTGAAACTTAGTCCCAATAGACCTTCATGGACTTTACAAGCAAGTTTTTCAAATAATCAGGGACCATTTCATTGGAAAAACCGATTCTTGAGAATAGAAGAAGTAAAAAGAATTCAAACATTTCCAGATGAGTATGAATTAGTCGGAGATTTTAAAGAGCAATGGAGACAGATTGGAAATGCAGTTCCATCTAAAATGGCTGAAATAATTGCCAGCGAAATAAGGGAGGAGTACTTTAATGAGTGATGAACAAAAAAATGTTGATGATGGAAAAAGATGGCAAATTGATTATGATTATAATTTAGTATGGGATCAGACAATTAAGTCCCAAGTTAATCTAGAAAGCTTAAAAAGATTATTTGCATATGCAGAGAAATGTTATGAGATATTACCAGGTAGTTATGATAATTCAGAAGGACCATATTACAGAATTAATATGAAATCTAAAGACGATTGGAATAGTGATCCGCAGATGGATAGAGAATTGGAGAAAGATTTCCATGAAAATATTAATGAGTATAATATTGCCTTTTTGACGGTTCAGAAAGATACTCGAGAGAACGGAAAAAAGGGTGATGATAAGGTTGTAACCAGCAATTTAAAAGACCATACTAACTCAGTGAAGTTACGTTGCCAAGGAAATTTGTATTATGAAAAATTGGTGAATAAGACTATTCTAGCAAGATACTCGTTTGTTGAAGGAGAAAGTGTTGATAAATCATTATATATTGCTTTCCCAGAAGAGGTAATTGGAGATGGACAAAAGAGTTATAGAGTTTCATGTAGAAATCTACACAGAGCAAGAAAATATGGAATATTTTCGGATCCAGATTCTGAATTAAAAGAAGTAATATTTACGGCAGAAAATATTGGGATTTATTTTGCCAACAGAGAAATGCTTCATGGCATTAAACGGATTCAAAGTGTTGCGTTAATTGAAGAAACTGAAGAAAGTGAAGAAGAAAACATATTTAGGAAGTATGCATACAATCGAATTGTTTTTGGTGCACCTGGGACAGGTAAAAGTCATAGGTTAGAGAAAAACAGTGAATTATTTAAAGAAAATTATGAAAGAGTAACTTTTCATCCAAACTATTCTTATGCTCAATTTGTTGGTACATATAAACCTGTGCAGGGGGTAGGAGAAACAGAAATACGATATGAATATGTGCCAGGACCATTTATGAGAATCTACACAAAGGCTTTGAATAATCCTAACGAAAATTATTTGTTGCTTATTGAGGAGATCAATAGAGCAAATATTGCAGCAGTTTTTGGTGACATATTTCAGTTGCTTGATCGTAAAAAAGGAATTAGTGAATATAGAATTGGTACAAGCAAAGATATACGTAATCATTTATTAAAAACATTATATGATAAGAAGTTAATAACTGAATGTGATAAATCACAGATGGAACAATGTACTCATATGTGTATTCCAAGAAATATGTTCATCTGGGCTACTATGAATAGTGCTGATCAAGGAGTATTTCCTATGGATACTGCATTTAAAAGAAGATGGGAATTTGAATATATTGGAATAGATGAGGAAGAAGACGAAGTCACAGAATATGTTATACCTATTGGAATAGGGGAAAACAGAAAATATGTATATTGGAATGAATTACGTAAAAGAATTAATTCTATTCTATCTCAAGAAGAAAATAGAATAAATGAGGACAAACTACTTGGACCATTTTTTATCTCAAAATCAGTATTAGAAAATGCTCTTAGAGATGAAGAGGCAAAAGATAATTTTGTTAAATCGTTTGAAAGTAAAGTGATTATGTACTTATTTGAAGATGTCATGAAAATGCGTCCTGAGAAAATATTCCCAGGGTGTAAAGAAAGAAAGTTATTTTCTAAAATTTGCGAAGCTTTTGAAACTGATGGTGAAAAAATATTTGGAATTTCTGATCTCCAGTATGTTGAAAAAACGTTACAAGAATAGAGGTGAAGAGCATGGCGAAAGGTTTCCTTCGTGAAAGAAAACATTACACATTGCAAAGGATTTCAGAAATTCTTAAAGAAAACGGTGAAGAGACCAAACGCCTTGTTGGAATACTTAAGAAATATGGAGTTGTAAAAGCAATTAAAAGAAGTAAACCAGAATTTGAAGATATATCAAACGAAGATATTGTGTTGACGGATGTGGTAGACAATACTGGAGATATTGAATATGTATTTGATTACGTAGGCGTGGTTCTTCTTGAAGGACGAGTTTTTAAATGTTATCCGAAATACATACGGTCAAGTGATGCACCATTGGAAGAACTTAAGCAGGTTCTTAAGGTGATTAAAAAATACAATTCAAATGAACAGCTAATTTATCTATACAATGGAGAAGATGACAGTAAAATTTTTAATAAGCTGGCAGTATCACTGCATTTGTTAGAGGAATATTTTTTATATGGTCTTTATACAAATCAACATGAAATCATTGAAACAAACGGTGATGGGGAAATTTTGTGGGATAAGACAATTAATGAGACATATGCGTTGATTCAAAATAACAGACCATATTATGTTGAGTTGCAAACACAGAACATTGTTGATAATGATTTAGATTTTTTTAAACGCTTGCATGAATGTATTTTGTCGGTATGTTCAAAAGAACTAAAAGAAACGGGACTATTGGAATTGTTTGAAATCGCACATGTTGAATTGACGGATACCACATTAATCGATTTTGGTGATACTGATTATATTTTATATAGATTGCAAAATGAAATTCAAACCCAGTATATGACAAGAAAACAGAATCTTCTTAAAACGTTATATACGTATGTTGCAAATGATAAATCAAATAAAGAAAACATAAGTTATAGTTTATATGGAACAAATTCTTTTAATCTGATTTGGGAAAAAGTATGTTCAAATAATTTCGGAAGTGTTTTAGATGAAAAAATAGAAAGTCTTCCACTGGGACCAGCTCCTGAGTACGAATCTATAAAAAACGAAACATTAAGAAGCATAATTGATAAACCAGTTTGGTATAGAAATAATCCTCCAGCAGGACCTGCTAAGGAAGAAACCTTGCGCCCTGATCTAATTTGCATATATCCAGTAGATATTGAAAAGAAGCAATATTGTTTTGGCATATATGATGCAAAGTACTATTGCATTGATTTTGAATTAAAGAAAAATGAATGGAAAGCAGTAGGGCAGCCTGGGGTTGGAGATGTTACCAAGCAATATTTATATCAATTGGCATTTGGCGAATTCATTGCAAAACAAGGCTATAAATATGTTCAGAATATGTTTTTCTGTCCACAGGAAAAATCAGAATCAGAATACGGATATGTAGAAATGAAAATGCTACATACCATTACCGACAAGAATCTAGAAAATATTGCTGTGGTTAAGCTGTGTGCATCAGAAATGTATAATATATATCTGTCAAATAAAGAAATTGAGGAGAACAAGATTACACAGTATATACCAAATATAGTGCAAGAATCAACATTTAATCAGAATTTTGCAAATCGTATGTTGGCTTATCTGCAAAGAATTACAAAGCCAAGCAAGATAGCAGAAGAAAAACTGGAAATGGAATCAGAAAAGGGAAAATTAATATATCCTCGACAGATAAAAAGAGAATTGGGAGCAAAAATAATTTACGATACAATTTGCCCTATTGCATGCAGTGCATTTTATGGTTTTAATCCGTATGAAAAAGAAAGTGGCAGTATGGTGGCAGAGGATATCGGAAATTCTAATGAGAAGTGTAATCAGATCGCTGATGTAGCAATTGAGATTGAGAAGATTATTAAAGACTTATCTGAACAAGAACTTACAGATGAAAAAGTAGTGAGTGTAGTTTTGAGAAAGTGTTTTGGTGGTAAGGAAGAAATTAGCTCAATGGCTGAAGAAAATAATTTGAATAGTCTTACAGATAAGATAATGGAGTTGGTGAGAGACGTGTATTTGTAGAGTGGTGCGGAGGGGTGCGATTATGAAAATTCTTGAGTGTAAAAGAATAGATACACAAAATTACGATAATATTACATATATACGAATTGAACCAGAAGATATTTCTGTTACACTTAGGGACATAATTTCATCTCTCTCGGATATGTCGTGGATTTCAAGATTTGATAAAACGTATGTAAGAAATTGTTTTTTCAAACGAGCGGACGAGTCAGCAAAATACTTGGCAGATAAAATTCAAAAGAATATTGATGATGTAATTACAAAAGATTCAGGGGAGTATGTGGTATCTGAACTAGCAAGAAAGGCACTAGTCAGTCAAATGAAATATTTAGACGTACCATTGGCGGAACTTTTTAAGGAACAAGTATCTGGTAATCCTGGATTCGATTTTTATTCTGCTAATAACGATAATATTATTATCTTCGGAGAAGCAAAATACAATTCAAGAAATAATGCATATGGAGTTGGAATGGAACAGGTTGATAGATTTATTAGAGAAGGTCAGGATTTGTCAGACTTGAATGATATTGATAAATTCTTTGAGGATGAATCTTTGGATTATGCAAATAATGGTGACAAAGCATATGCGATAGCATTTGCATCTAAAGGAACTTCATCTGAAACGATTATTAAAGGTATTGTTTCAAATAGCCATTATACTAATATTGCAGAAAATAAAGAAGTTTTGTATTTGGCGGTGAACATATGAATAATATAATAAAGAAAATTATTGAAGGTGAAGAAATCGAACAGATCATGGAACATGTTGTGTCTGACATATATAAAAATGGACCAGATAGTATTACTAATATGGAAGTATTATGTTACCTATCAATATACCAATCTAATCAATTTATCAAGTGGCAAAATCGTATATTAAAATATATGGGGTTGTATTACAAAAACACTAATACTGAATGTTTGCCGGAAGTTATATTTGGTATGTATTCAAAACATATAAAAGAAACATATAATCATACATATACACCTGTTCAGGCAAATATAGTAGACGGTATAGCGGATAATAATTGTTTTAGTTTTTCAGCTCCCACAAGCACAGGAAAATCCTATGTATTTAGAAACATAATATATAGTTCAAATCATGATGTTGTAATAGTTGTTCCATCAAGAGCATTAATAAATGAATATTATTATTCGTTATGTAAATTTATTGAGGATAAGAGCGTAAATATACTTACTTTTATTGATAAGATTAATGTTAAAAAGGCAAAACGAAATGTGTTTATTGTTACACCAGAGAGATGCAAAGAACTATTTAAGAAAAAGGATGAATTTGTTGTCGATATTTTTTTATTTGATGAGGCGCAGTTAAGTAATGAAAAATCGTCTAGAGGATTATTTTTTGATAGTATTATAAGAAGAGCACAAAAAGCCTATCCAGATTCTAAATTTGTTTTTGCACATCCATTTGTTGAAAATCCTGATGCACAGATTGTTAAAAATCATTTCAATACAAATAATTCAAGTGCAAAATGCTATAAATTCAGAAACGTTGGTCAGATGTTTTATGCATTAGATGGAGGAAAGTATTATCATTTTGGTATTAACAAGGATATTATGGGAAACCAAAAACATCTGTGTTGCTATGATCCATTAGAAGAAGCAATAAAAAAGCAAGGAAGTATCTTGGTATATACAACAAAGGCAAGTATATATAATAAAAAGGTATTTTCTCAATTTAGTAGATATATTAAGATGTGTCCTGAGATTATTGACAAAGATGCAAAAAAATATATAAAGCATATAAAGAAGTATATAGGAGCAAACGATGATAGTGCGGCAGAAAGATATTCGCAGATGATTCATATGATGAAACATGGAATAGTAATTCATCATGGATCGTTGCCATTACAAGCCAGGCTGTTATTAGAGCAGTTTACACAAGCAGGTTATTGCAGGATTTGTTTTGCTACATCTACATTAGAACAAGGAATAAATATGCCATTTGATATTGTGTTTCTAAATACTTTTGAGGCTAGTAAACCATTATCATTAAAGAATTTAATAGGACGAGCTGGTCGTTCATCGTTAGATAAAAAATTTGATTATGGAAGTATTGTTGTTAAAAAGAATAACATGTCTCAATTAAGGGATATTATTAATGAAGGTGAAGTACTTGAAACGGTATCAATGTTGGAAGAGGATTTAGAATTGGAACAAGATTTACAAGAGTATAAAGAAGCTATATTAGATGGAACACTTTCTGATGAGTATAATATTACCGAAAAACAGTTAGACAAATTAAGATCTTTTAATGCTGATAATACAATTAAAAATATATTAGATGATATGTATAGAAATGGTACATTAGTCAGTTTAAACACCATCAATGAGGATAAACAGTGCCAGTTAGAGCTTTATGAACAGTTTATAGGGTTATATGAGCATTATTTGGGACGAGATTTGTGTGCTGGTGAAAAAAATGTTCTTAATACAGCAATAAAAATTTTGCTATGGCAGATTCATTGCAAATCTTTTAAAGATATTTGTTTCTATAGATATTCGTACGCAAGTAAAAAGCAGGAGAGAGATCAATTGCAAAAAGTCATTGATGATGGTACAGAATTTGAAAAATATTTGGCAAAATTAAAACTGGAGCATTTGGATGCAGCTTTTGTAACAGGGTATGCCGATATTCCAGATAAACAACTTCCGGTTTTTAGCATGTTTGGAAATAAAGAAACACGGGCTATTGCAGTAGATTACGACAGAATTGTATTTGATACGTACGACTATTTAGATAAAATTATCGGATTTAAATTAAGTGATATTTATATTGCTACATTTTCTGAATACTATAAAAGAACAAATGACAATAGAGCTGAAAAAATGGTGCAATTGATTAAATATGGTACGGAAAATGAAAAAGAAATATGGATGTTGCGATATGGTTTTACATTTGAAGATATCGAATGGCTGGAACCTTACATAGTCAGGATAAATCAAGAGGAAGTGATATTTAATAGAGAGATAAATAAACTACCAATTGAAAAAATGAATGTAATTAATAGATTTATGTAGGAAGGAGTGTTGCCTGTTGAATATAGATGAAGTATTACATTTCGAAGAGGAACAGATTTTTGATCGTAAAAGTATAAGTATTGAACCCAAAGCATTGGCTATACACATTGTGGCATTTGCAAATGCGGATGGTGGTACGATTGCGATCGGGATATCGGATAAGACTCGTAGAGTCGAAGGAGTGGATTTTGAAACATCAAAGTTAAATGAGCTTTTGCGCGTTCCATTTGATTTTTGTGTTCCAACAGTTAAGGTGGAGATTGAAACAATTCCATGTATTGATTCAAAAGGACGAGAGAATCATGTTACTTTAATGCATATTGAGCCAAGTGTAGAAGTTCATGCAAATCAAGCAGATGAAGTTTTCATGCGAGTGGGAGATAAATCAAAGAAATTAACTTTTGAAGAGCGTACACAACTAATGTATGACAAGGGAGAAAGATTTTTCGAAGACAAGCCTGTTCCAGAAGCAGATATCGAAGATATCGATATGGAATTTGTTAAAGCATATATTCAAAAAATTGGATATTCGAAAAGTCCCATAGAATATCTTAAAGAAAATAAAGGATTTGTAAAAGAGAAGAAGGGGAATATCCAAGTCAGTTCAGCTGCAATTTTATTATTTGGCAAGAATCCACAATTATATTTTCCAAGAGCTAGAGTACGGTTTATTCGATATGAAGGAATTGAGGAAAAGTTTGGTACTGAAATGAATGTCATTAAGGACGTTATTTTTGAAGGAAATATTCTGAAAATGATTAATGATTCCATAGCATTTTTAGATACTCAGATTAAAGAGAAAACATATCTAGGGAAAGATGGAAAGTTTGTTACCGAAGAAGAATATCCTAAATTTGTACGACAAGAAATTGTAGTTAATGCAGTTACGCATAGGGACTATAGTATTCGCGGAACAGATATACAACTTAAGCTTTTTGATAACCGTATGGTTGTTGAGAGTCCGGGTAGATTACCAGGACTTGTAAGGGCAGAAAACATAAGACACACACATTTTTCAAGAAATCCAAAGATTGCAGAATTTTTAAAAATCTATAGTTTTGTAAAAGAGTATGGTGAAGGTGTGGATCGTATGTGTAAGGAACTGGAAGCAGCAGGTCTTCAAGCACCAGAATATTACAGTAATGCTTTTATGTTACAGGTAGTTATTCGTAATTCAAATATTAAGAAACCGGAGATTGGTGATAAAAAGTCGGAGATTAGAATCGAAAAACCGGAGATTGATAGTAAAGAGTCGGATATTCAAAATGAAAAGCTGGATTTTGACAAGATAAAATCGGAGATTCAAAAATACAAATACAACGAACCAACAATTGATAATATTTTGAGAATATATAATGAAATAGAGACTAATCAGGTGTTTGGAGCATCGGACGTAAGAAAAATTTTAAATTGTTCCGATTCAACAGCGTCTGAAATAATGTCTAAATTAAGAGAATTGGAAGTTGTGGTAGCAGTTAAAGGCAAAGGTAAGGGAAAGAGCCGATTTATTAATAAGGATGAGTCACAGAAGAAATAAGTATTTATCAATTCTTATTGAGAGAACAAACCCCATGGGAAAAAAGGATAAAATGATAACTAGCCGTTACTATATCACCAGTATATTGGATGAAAATGTAATTGAAGTTTTAGGTGAAACAGTAGATGGTTATATTGAATCATGGGAAAGAAAAATAGATAGAGTGTAGGTGATTAAGTGGAGAGTGAATTTACATGTAAACGGTTAGTGGCTATTTATCAAGAAAAGGATCTGTTTTTGAGCGGACCGCATAATTTATCATTTAATATTGAAAAAGAAACCACAATTACTGTCAAGATTGAGCAGTGTGGAATACGTACTATTACAATAGCTACGGAGAACGAAATAACACAACTAGAAATGTATACGGTTCTTACACGAATTGAAAGACTCCTTATGCTATTTGAAGGGTGTTTTATTAAATTATCAGAATTGAAATTCTCTGATTCAGTAACTTATACTGAAATTCAGCTCGAAAATTATGCACAGCACATGATGAATAATAGACTTTCTTATTTTGAATCATCGGATTTTTCAAAAGCGAAAGTGAACTGTTTAATAGGGTATGAATCTGTAATTACATCGGATTTATATGTAAGGTGGGAAGTATTATTAGATGAGCTCGATGTTGTAAATCAGATGTATCTGTATTCACTAAGTGATAGTCGTATGCCGATTGATTTGAAGTGTGCATTTTTGATTGAACTGTCAGAACCACTGATTGAGATTGTAAAAGTACGTAAAAATTATTTCACATCATTAGAACCTGGGAAGAGGGGAACATCACTTAAAAATTGCATGGATTCATTAATTACCAAATATGGAGTAGATATTTTTAGAATAGAGATAGAGAGAAACTATGAGATGATTTTGTCAATGATGGTAAATAGTAGAAATCGGATAATGCATATAAAGCGCAAGCAAACGCAGAAATTCTTTAGTGGAAAAGAATCGGTTTTATATATCAATAAAATGAGCTTGTTATATAGACATATATTGTTTCAGATGTTGGATATTGATGAAGAGATATATCACGACAATTTAATTAATTGCATTATTCGTTGGAATAAATGGAATGACATTTTAGAGAAACTGATGTACAAAACTTCTTAGGATATAATCGCAATCCAAGGTTTTATACATGGATTATGAAAGAAAAGCTTTACATGTATTTAGAGTTTATGATTATATAAAAAAGAATCTATAATTGATTTGGATAAAGAAGAGGCAACAGACATGATTATTTCCCTGAACAAACAAGCAGAAAATAACTTCCAACCCAATACAATAAAAGGTTCGGCAACGATTCTCGCCAATTCTACTCAAAGTGCTCTCGCCCTTTCTGCAGTAGGACTTGAAGTGGCCTCTATTTTTCCAGGTGAGGAAAGCAAGGACATCCGATTCGAATCCCGGAATGAATATGATTATGCTGCGATTCATTTGCCGGATTTTAACAATCTTTCTTCGGTCCCTACTTTTATAGAAGTATATATTACCCGTGAATTTCTGGTGATATTGAGCGATAGCAGCACTTTGGAAAAGTTGGAAACAGAGTTTGCTTCATGCGATGGTGATGGGAATTCACCGGCACAGATGCTTTCTATTTTATTTAGTTATATTTTGAAGCAAGATGCAGATTTGTTAGAGGAAATTGATAATCGTATTGAAGCATTGGAAGAGCAATCTACATTGAGAAAACCGGAGGATCATTCGGTAACGATTATTGCGCTTCGTAAGCAGCTTCTGGCTCTAAAGAGATATTTTGAAGCGTTGTATGATTTGTTGGAAGAATTGGAGGATAATAAAAACAATCTTTTCTCCAAAGCTCAGTTACAAATTTTCCGTGTGCATAAAAATAAGGCCAATCGTCTGCTAAATACAGTTTTAAATTTACGGGATTATCTTACTCAGGTACGAGAGGCTTTTCAAAATCAATTGGATATTAGTTTAAATGAAACGATGCGTTTCTTTACTGTTATAACATCGATTTTCCTTCCTCTGACGTTGATTGTTGGATGGTATGGCATGAATCTTCGCATGCCTGAATTAGCCTTCGGGATAACTTATCCGATTGTAATTATTGTAAGCATCGTGTTTGTTATTCTCAGCCTTCTTTATTGTAAGAAAAAAGGATGGTTTTGACTTCTGTAGTGAGTTTTGTAAATATTTAATTTGAGATTTGTGCCATGCACAAAGCCTCTGGATTTTGAAAGGATAAAGGTTATAATATGAAAAAGGTTTTAGTGGTTCTTCCGGTGAACGAGCATCACAAGGAGAAGTTAGAACAGGCCGGAGCGGGCTGTGAATTTCAGTATCTTCCTTGGGAGGAGGTAACTGCTGAAGAAGTGAAAGCAGCAGATTATATTATCGGCAATGTCCCGGCTGGTTATATTGAACAGTCGTCCCGATTGGAAGTTTTGCAGTTGGGTTCAGCCGGTGTGGACCCATATATAATTTCGGGCGTCCTTGCCCCGGAGACGATTCTGTTAAGTGCCAGAGGGGCATATGGGAAAACGGTAGGTGAGCATATGTTTGCCATGGCTCTGATGATGCAGAAAAAGTTACATCTTTACAGAGATGACAGATCAACAGGTGGATGGAATGATTATGGAACAGTTACATCGATTTCAGATGCAACGGTTCTGGTTATTGGCCTGGGTGATATAGGGCTGCACTTTGCCGGTATGGCTAAGGCTTTAGGTGCTCATGTAATCGGAGTTAAAAGACGGATGAGCGATTGTCCTGAGCAGGTAGATGAGCTTTATCTTATGGAAGATTTAGAAAAGATTTTGCCGAAGGCTGATATTATACTATCGGTGCTGCCCAGTACATCGAGCACACAGAATATATACAGCAATGCTTTCTTTAAAAGCATGAAGAAATCCGGTATTTTTTTGAATGCAGGACGGGGCACGGCCGTTGATCAGGATGCATTGCTTCTGGCATTAAAAAATAAGGAAATATTAGCTGCAGGAGTGGATGTGACTGAGCCTGAACCGCTGCCCGGCGATCATCCCTTATGGCGGGAACAGAATATGTTCATTACTCCTCATGTTTCGGGACAGTATCATTTGCCGGAAACATTGGATAAAATTGTAGAAATTGCAGCTTCGAACCTAAAAGCTTATCTTTCGGGAAAGGCTTTGAAGAATACTGTGGATTTTAATACCGGTTATTGTGACTGATATTTTTCCGAGCTATACACAATCATCAATTCATTGAATGCTTAGAGCGGATAGATTCATAGAGGGATTTCATAGATTTGTGGATAATTTTGAAATAAAAGAATAAAAGAAATATATTAAAACAAAGGATGTGAGAGTAAAAACTTTCATGTCCTTTTTGCCAAAAGCCAGTAGATATTTCATAGGATGAGAGGTAAAATAGATGTAGACTCAAATAAGCAAAGAAAGGATGTGGAAGGATGGATAATTTTTTTGATTTAACGGGAAAAGTAGCGGTAGTAACCGGTGCTAGTTCAGGGCTCGGTGCGGATGCGGCGCTTGCTTATGCAAAGGCCGGAGCTGATGTGGCATTACTTGCAAGGCGTGTGGAGAAGTTAGATGAAGTAAAGGCTGAAATTGAGAAAATAGGCAAAAGAGCAATGGCAGTAGCTTGCGATGTTACAGACGAGGAAAGCGTAAAAGCAGCAATCGGTAAGGTTTTGGAGTTTTTCGGACATATTGATATTTTGCTGAATAATGCCGGAATAGCGGTAAGAGGCGGTGTGGACAGCATGACCGTGGAAGAATGGGACAAATCCTTTGATACCAATGTGAAAGGCATTTTTTTAGCGAGTAAATATGTTGTCCCCCGTATGAAGGAGAGGGGATATGGGAAAATTGTCAATATTGCATCGATCAATGCGCTGATAGCGGATAAAATGGATGTATTCATCAGACATTCCTACAACTCATCCAAGGCAGCGGTAGTAGGTTTGACAAGAGGCATGGCGGCTTCCTATGCGAGATATGGTATTACAGTGAATGCCATTGGACCTGCACTTTTTGAGAGTGAAATGACGAGCGGGACCTTATTCAAATCCGAAGAATTCTTGAATGCTTATAATTATACCAATCCTGCAGGGCGTCCGGGTAATCGCGGAGAATTGAATGGAACAGTTCTTTATCTTTCCAGTGATGCTTCCAGCTATGTACAGGGACAGTTTATTATTGTGGACGGTGGAAGTGCCTTAGTATAAGAATAAATAAACGCAGCCAGTTTCTCAGGACGTGAGTAACTGACTGCGTTTTTATGTATTATCATTTGGGTGTCAAAAGCCTTCTTATAAATATATTTCATCCATTTGCACAGTTTATGCTAATAAAAAGTGATACCTCATATAATTTGCTAGCAACACGCTCTCGCTTGGATGAATCACGTAGTGGTACAAAGGTCATAAAAATATATGACCTGACCAAAAATACGTGGTCTAAGTACCAACGGCTTCATACAGTTGCTTATCAAACAATATGAGGTATCACTTTAGACAGGGAAAATATAGGTGCAAATGGACGAAATCAATTTATACAAGAGGCTTTTGACACTCGAATCATAATAGGAAAGTACTTCTATTACATTAAATGGATGCGCCGCTACGTGCGAACTTGTTTTTGGTAGTTGCTAGGGTATACCCCTGTCACACTTTTAAAAACACGGCTAAAGTAGAACTGGTCCGTATATCCTAACAGTTCTGAAATCTCCTTCATACTCAGCTTAGAATCCTCTTCTAATAGCATTTTGGCATGGTAGATTCTCAGGTCAGTGACGTATTTGCTGGGTGAGATTCCATGGGTCTTTTTGAAGATTTTACTTAAGTAGTCAGATGTATATCCCAGTTCCTTCGATAGATTTGTTAGATATTGATTCGTAGTGTAATGTTGCTTTAAATAATCTAAACTAATTTTCGCCAGTTCCTGTGGCGTGTAGGAATGCCCTGCAAGGCTGGTTTGGGCGTATAATTTGTGGTAATGATTATTCAAATAGATGAGAACCTGATTCATGGATTGGATTAACTCTTTCTCATCAATAGGTTTTAACAGATAATCAGTCACACCTGTTTTCAAGGCCTCTCTGGCGTATTCGAATTCATTATATCCGGTTAAGATAATGACTTTAATTGCCGGATATCTGTAGTGAATCTCTCTTGACAGAGTTAATCCATCCATTAACGGCATGCGAATATCCGTAATGACAATGTGGGGAGGTCTTTCGTCGATGGATTCCAGAGCTTGGAATCCGTTGTCCGCACATGTGATAGAATCGAGATCATATTGATGTTCCGTTAAAATATTTACAATGCTATTCCTTACGATTACTTCGTCTTCTACAATCAATATTCTAAACTTCTTTAATTCTTTATTTTTCATAAGTAAGTCACTCCTATTAATATTTCGCTTCCGGATGATTCATCGCTGTGAATTTGAAAGAGTAGGCGGTCTCCATATAGTTGTTTCAAGCGCAGATAGATATTGCAGATTCCCATCCCTCCCAACTCAATTCCTTTTTCGAAGGAGACGGGAGACTTGGAGGAAATTGCATCGTTAATGCCATCAAGGATAAGGGGATCGAATCCAAATCCATTGTCTTTTATCTTTAATCTCCAGCCCTCATGAACCATCTCACCTTCTATAGTGATCTCAAAGGTATCGATAGAGTTCATCCCGTACTTAAAGGCATTTTCAATCAATGGCTGTAAAGTCATTTTAGGAAGTGAGACAGTTTCTAATTTCGTTGGTATATCTATGTGGCAGGGAATCAGATGGTCGAACTTTATTTCCATGCAATAGACGTATTTTAAGGCAAATTCTATTTCCTCTCTAAGCAGTACAGAATGTCCGAGATTGGAGGAAGCATAGCGAAGCAATGAAGATAAGTTTTGGCAGAAGAAGGGAATATCCTTCTTTTTCTCTGTAATAGCCATGGCACTGATTGCAGCTAAACTATTGAACAGAAAGTGAGGTCCCATTAGATTTTGCATAGCGAGAGACTTTGCATCCAACTCATGCTTTTGGGCTACCAGCAGTTCACTAAGGGATTGGTGTATTTTCTGCTCCATAATGCTAATTCCGTGGTAAAGAGTGTTGATTTCAGAGATAGAGGTGTCTTCTAGTTGAATATTAGAGGAAAAAGTTCCAGTGTTATCAATATGTACTGTCTCTAACTCTTTGCTCAACAATTGGATGGGAGTGGATATCTTCTTTGCTGACAGGTGGGAAAAGGTAAGAGTCATGCAAAGGGAGAGGAGAAGCATGAAAATAGCAGCCTTCGTAAAATCGTTTAAAGTCTTGTACATAGACTGATAGTTTAGAACCATTATGATTTTCCAATTAGATTTGGCGATGGTATCCCAGTAAAGAATCTTTTTTTGCCGGAACTTATCCCTGAAAGTAACATTGGGAAGATTCGGTTCTATCTCATTTTGGTAAATGAGTTGTATCAGCTCTTTGGAAGTATTAGAGTCGTCCAGTGCCGGATATAGGAGCTGGTCATTGGAATCTACAATGTAAAGAGTATAATTGGGGTTCGATTTTTCTATATCCATAATTTCTTTGTAGAACTCATCATAAGGACGTTGTATCTCTATGATTCCGTCCAGAGTGTAGTTGGAATTATAGAAGGTTCTTGATAGAGAGACCATTTCTTTTTTCCCGGAGGAGGCGAATTGAGTGAAGGTTGCTTTTCCCTTGTTTTTCAATACTTCGTCATACCATGGAAAATCGGTAAGTGATGCCATGCCCGAATTGGATATAAGGCCGCTCCCTATATGATATCCGTCTAAGGAATACATGTTGATTTGGTTGTTCATGTTATTGGGACCTAAGATAGCGATAACGAAATCGTAAATCGTCTGTCTCTTTTGATATTTTCTTTGGGTCTTATCTGTATTCGCGATAGACTGTTCCAATTTGATATATTCATCGAAATTTGATTTTACCATATTAGAATAGATAAAATTCAGGGAAATAGAGTTCATCGATTCGATCTCAGAAGTTAGACTGCCCTTAATTTGGGAATGTAGATTTTGTTGGGTGGTTTTAATATTTTCTGTAATGTTCCTATAGGAGATGACGTAGATAATACTTGTGAAGAGGAGTAAAATAACAACAGTAATAAAGGTACTATAGAGGAAGATTCTGGATTGTATAGAACGTTTTTGTTTCAACATGGTATCACCTTCCTTTTCTGTATTTAGTTACTATTAGAAATTTTAACACAAAATATAGGAAAGTCAAATTAAAAAGTATTCAAAGTGTAGTCCGAAAAAGTACAAATAGAATCTTGTTTTGTGCATGTTATACAGTAATGATGTTCAATATAATGGAAATAAGTAAAATAACACATATCAAAAAACAGGAGGTTCGTATGAAAAAACGTATAATGGCATTATTACTGGCAACGGGAATGCTGGTGAGCGGATTGGCGGGATGCTCATCTAAGCCAGAGGGGCAAAGCAGTAGTTCGGGGGAAAGTAAAGGAGATGTAGTCCTGACAATCGGGACGAATCAGACGGGGACAAATGTAGAGAACTTAACGGAGATGGGCGAGAAGTTTAAAGAGGAGACAGGAATTGGAATTGATATACAAGTGAATCCTGATGACCAATGGAGAGATTTGTTGAAGACAAAGTTACAGGCAGGGGAAGCTCCTGACATATTTTTGATAGATGCAGACCCGATGAGCATTAACGATAGAATCAGACCGGAGGAAAATTGTATCGATTTCACAAATGAAGAGTGGGTAGGGAGAATGGATGAAAATATGTTACCATCCGTATCCTATAAGGACAAGGTCTATGGAATGACTTTTGCTGTTCCCAAGAGATGGGTGTTCCATTATAACAAAGAGTTATTTGAACAAGCAGGCATTGAAGCAGTTCCTACCACATATGAAGAATTAAAAGAGGCATGTGCGAAGATTGCTGAAAAGACAGATGCTATTCCAATCTTTGAAGCTACACAGAATGCATGGCATCAGACTTTACCGCTATTCGAAGCGGGAGGATATATGCTGGAATCCGATAGTGACCTATATAAGAAGTTAAATGAGAATCAAATGAAGTTATCGGATATCCCATTGTTGAGAACCATAATAGAACAGACGAAAGAGTTGGCAGATTTGGGGTATTACGGAGCAGACTTTTTATCTGAGAGCGTAGATAATGCGAAAGAAAAAATGGGAACCAACAAAACGGCTATGTATGTAGGATATGTAGGGTGGGGACTGGAAGTGATAGAGGATTATCCGGAGCAGAAAGACAATATCGGGATATTTATGATGCCTTATGGTGATGCCGATGTGATAGGGACGAATCCGGCAAATCCCTCGTTCTTTGCCAATAAGAATTCTGATCATGCGCAGGAAGCGAAGAAGTTCTTTGAATTTATGACGAGACAAGATATTTTAGATTGGAGTTTCAATGAGATTAATACAGGACAGATAGATTTCTGCTGGGATGTTAATGCCAAGGAAGAAAGACTTCCTAAGGAATGGAAAGACTACTTAGACCAAGCGAAGACGGGAACAGTTATGCAGTATGAAGTAAAATATGTAGATTCTCAGTGGATGGATATAGGCAAAGACTTAGAGGCCCTTTATACAGGCGCTATGTCTGTAGATGAGGTATTACAAACTATGGATGGAAGAAGGGCAGAACAGGCTAAGCTACAGGGTGATGAGTATTGGAAGTAGATAAAAGAAAGGAATAAATGGAAATGAAGGATCAGAAGATTTATCCCATTGCTTATATTTTGCCGGTATTAGTTATCTTCTTTACCTTTAGTTTCCTTCCTGGGCTTGTCAGTATAGGCTATTCCTTTACCAATTGGAATAGCTTTACTGATGAGGTAGATTTCATCGGGATGGAAAATTATAAGCAGATATTTTTGGAGGGAAAGCAGTATCTTGGTTACATTAAGAATACCTTCGTTTTTGCTGTTGTAACAACTATTTTAAAGACGGTCATAGGGTTCTTATTCGCTCTTTTATTTACTAGCAATATTAAAGGAAAGGGAATTCATCGAACGATAATATTCTCACCTCAGGTTATGTCTGCTCTAATTGTTAGTTTAGTATTTCGAGCGATGCTTCAGCCGACTAGGGGCTTCTTGAATGTTTTTTTGCGAAGTATAGGTCTTGATTTTCTGGCAAAGAGTTGGCTCACAGATTTAAGCTTGGCATTTCCCAGCGTTATGGCAGTAGATACTTGGAAAGGTGTGGGATATATTATGGTGGTTCTCATTTCAGGGATGCAATCCATACCACCGGAATATTATGAAGCGGCAGCAGTAGATGGAGCTACCGGAATTCAGAGGGTGCACTATATTATGCTCCCCTTGTTAAAACCTATATTTATAAGCTGTACCGTGTTAAATCTCACTTATGGATTCCGAGTGTTTGATATTGTCTATGCTTTGACCGGTGGAGGACCGGGATATGCCACAAGTGTAATTAATACGGCGGTATTTAAATCTTTTTCAGATGGAAACTATGGAATGGGTTCGGCGCTTTCCAGTATCTTGTTCGTATTTTTAATGGCGTTGTCTTATTTTATTATTAAGTTCCAAGAAGGAAAAGTGGAATCTTAGATAGGGAGGAAGAAAACGTGAAGAGCAGGAAAATCATAAAAAGCATCATGGTAAATTTATTGGGAATACTGATTAGTTTGGTTTTTATCGTACCCAGTATTGCGGTTGTTATTACTTCTTTTAAGTCGAATGCAGAAGCGAATATCATATCTCTCACCTTACCTAAGAAACTGATGTTTGAGAACTTTGCCATTGCTATTGAACAAGGTAAATTGATTCTTTCATTTAAGAACAGCCTTATCAATGCCTTTGGAAGTGTTACGATTCTAATCATTATTGTATGTATGGCAGCATTTGTCATCGATAGAAGACGGAACAAATTATCGAATTTTTTATATTACTTTATTTTATTAGGCTTGGCGATACCCGCATCCAATATTACCTTAATTCGAATTATGAAGAGTATACATTTGATGAATACACGAATAGGAGTAATTCTCATTTATATAGCTATTAACGCTTCCCTGGCATTATTTCTATGCAAATCATTTGTTAGCAGCGTCCCGAGGGAAATTGATGAAGCGGCAATTATAGACGGATGTAATAGTACCAGTTTATTCCTAAGGGTGATTATGCCTCTGTTAAAGCCAATTATTGCTACCCTATTCGTTTTGAATACTATGAATATCTGGAATGACTTCACCCTACCGCTTTATTTTCTGAATAATTCGAAGATGTGGCCAATGACATTGGCCGTATATAACTTTTTTGGTAGGTATTCACAGAATTGGAATTTAGTTTGTGCAGATGTATTGTTAACGACCCTTCCGATTATGATTATTTTCATCTTAGGGCAGAAGTATATTGTAGGAGGATTGACAGCCGGCTCTGTCAAAGGGTAAAGAGAAAGGAGACGAAGAAACATGTTTTACATAGAAAATAATGCTCTATATCGTAGATTTGATGAGGAGCTCTTATGCATAGAGCCATGGGGGAACGACAGTTTCCGAATTCGTGCGACCATGATGGGGGAGATTCTTGATTTTGAATACTCTGCGTTATCCATGGAAGTAGAGAAGGCGGCAGAAATAGTAATTGATGGAATGAGAGCGACGATAAGAAATGGGAAGGCCCGCTGTGAGGTGTTGCCATCCGGGAAAATGAGATTTTACAATCAACATGGTCAAATGGTCTTAGAGGAATATGACAGGAATAGATTCCGCGAAGAAGATGAGGGATTTAATAGTGCTTTGGAACTGGATCCGAGGACTTTTATTCCTCATAGAGGAACGAATCACTTCAAATTAAAGGTTCGCTTTGAAGCTCATGAAGAAGAACGGCTATATGGAATGGGACAATATCAACAGCCATTCTTGAATCTGAAGGGGTGTATCGTGGAACTGGCGCAGAGGAATTCTCAAGCGAGTGTCCCTTTCTTGTTATCGAATAAAGGGTATGGACTTTTGTGGAATAACCCCGGAATTGGTTCTGTTACGTTTGGAAGGAATATGACTCAGTGGGAGGCCAAATCGACGAAACAATTGGATTATTGGATTACGATAGGAGATACTCCCGCAGAAATAGAAGAGTCTTATGCTAAGGTGACAGGAACGGTTCCTATGATGCCGGAGTATGGAACCGGATTTTGGCAGTGTAAGCTTCGATACCAAACGCAGGAAGAATTGATGGAAATAGCAAGAGAGTATAAGCGAAGAAATCTTCCTATTTCGGTAATCGTATGTGATTATTTTCATTGGCCTTATCAGGGAGATTGGAAGTTCGATTTGGACTATTGGCCGGACCCGGAAGGAATGGTGAAAGAATTAAAGGAAATGGGAATTGAGTTAATGGTTTCTATCTGGCCTACGGTGGAGAAGGGCAGCGAGAATTATCATGAGCTGAAGGAGCTGGGGATGCTTACCAGAAATGAAGCAGGAAGTCGCATGACCCAATTAGGAGAAGCCTGTTTTATCGATGTAACGAATCCTAAGACGAGAGACTATGTCTGGGATAAAATGAAGAAGAACTATTATGAGAAAGGAATTAAGATTTTCTGGCTCGATGAGGCAGAACCGGAGTTTACGGATTACGAATTCGATCAGTATCGCTACCTCTTGGGAGCTGATTTAGAAGTGGGGAATAGCTACCCTAAATACTATAGTCAGATGGCTTATGAAGGAATGGAGAAGGAAGGGCAGGAGAACATATTGAACTTAGTTCGATGTGCCTGGGCCGGTTCACAGAAATATGGCGCCCTTGTATGGTCGGGTGATATTGACTCTAGCTTCCTTTCTTTGAGAAACCAACTGGCGGCAGGATTAAATATGGGGATTGCAGGTATTCCCTGGTGGACGACTGACATTGGAGGATTCCATGGAGGCCATATTGAATCGGAAGAATTCAAGGAATGCCTCGTTCGCTGGTTCCAATTTGGAGCTTTCTGTCCTGTATTTCGCCTTCATGGTGACAGGGAGCCTCATCAAAAACCATTATCCAATACGGGAGGCGGACGTACGCCCAGCGGTGCGGATAATGAAGTGTGGACTTACGGAGAAGAGGTATATGAAATTTGTAAGAAATATATGGAACTTCGTGAGCAGATGAGACCTTATATTACAGGATTGATGAAGGCTGCTCATGAGAAAGGAAGCCCGGTCATGAGACCGCTTTTCTACGATTTCCCAGAGGATAAACATTCTTGGCTTATAGAGGATGAGTATATGTTTGGCGATAAGGTACTCGTTTGTCCTATTCTATATGAAGAGCAACGTCAGAGAGAAGTGTATCTGCCTTATGGAGAAATGTGGGAAGATATACATACCGGGAAAGTTTATGAAGGCGGGCAAAGTATAGAAGTCAAAGCGGATATTTCCACAATTCCGGTGTTTGTAAAACAAGGATACAGAGAGGAAGTTTTTGCAATTTTTCCTTAACCTCTTTACAATTGGCGATAATATTGTTATATAATAAATAATGCGCACCATATTTCGAGAAAGGGTATCATGATTAGAGAACTTAGTATTGAAATGTTGGAAGAAGTACGGAGTACATTGGAAAATTGCTGTTTTGAAGAAGAGTTATTGATAGAAGAAATAAAGAAAGCAGACAGAATATTTGTGGCGGGTGTTGGAAGGACGGGCTATATTATGCGTTGTTTTTCCATGAGACTGATGCACGCCGGATTTAAAAGTTTTATGATAGGGGATACGGAAACACCCGGAGCCGGTAAAGGAGATTTGCTTATTATCGGCAGTGGTTCGGGAGAAACAGAGAGTTTGAAGTCCTATGTCCGCAAGGCAAAGAAAATCAGCATGAGAATTGTTGTCTTGACGGCAAGTGATAAAAGTACACTATCGGATGCGGCGGATATATTATGTATATTGCCTGCCCCGAATAAAACAGATATAATCGACAAAAAGAAGTCTATACAGCCTATGGGAGCTTTGTTCGAACAAAGTCTGCTTGTTCTTTTGGATGCGTTGGTAATACGGATTATGGAAGAATGCGGCATATCCGGTGAGGAGATGTATAGAAATCACGCGAATTTGGAATAAGTAAAAATATATCAATGTCTATGTAATTACATAGCAGTAGAAAGAGGGGATCGCCGTAAGGGTCCTCTTTTTTTATTCTATAGGAAAGACCTTGTTACATTAAAGTATAAAAGTATTGATCCTATAGAATAAAAGCACTCCGTGCAGATTGCTGTATATTGAAGTACGGGCAGAAGTGGCATAAATACGAGGGTTCAGAGATGTACGGATCTGATTATGGGCTCTTTGCCTTGAGAATATTATGCCATATATGGATATATACTCCATAATGCATATGATAAGATGAAGTAATAAGATGGAGTGAAAAAAGAAAAATGAAGTGATATTTTTCGTATTTTATATAAAATATACAAAAAGTATATAAATAACAATAAAATTAGCGACGATTATATGTCATAGTTCCAAAAAAAATTGCTTGTATTTACTCCAATACTTCAAAATGATAAGATGATATCGAAGTTAATACTTCAATAAGACAAACAAGGTTTGGAGAAAAAGTATGAATGAAATATTGGTGCGCATCAGATTTTTACTTCCTTCATTACCACGTGCCGAAAAACTGGTAGCTCAGGCGCTTATTGAAAATCCGGAAGCAGTTCTAAGGTTTACTTTGGCAGATCTTGCGAGAGAAACGGGGAGCAGTGATGCTTCGATTATCCGTTTCTGCAGAAGGATGGGATATAACGGATATACGGAATTGAAGCAGGCCATTACTACAGCCATAGCCGATGGAGATGAGATTTTTGCAGAAGAAGTTAGCAAAGATGACAGTATGAAAGAAATATTGAAGAAGGTGTTTCAAAGTAATATTCAAACACTTACGGATACGTTATCGCTTGCTTCCGATAATTATCAATTGGCTCTGGAAGCTTTCGTGAAAGCAAAGTCCATCCATTTCTTTGGAGCCGGAGATGCTGCAGCGGCATGCCAGCTTGCCTATATGAAATTTGCCAGATTAGGGATTCCGGGTTCGGCACATAGTGATGTCATGCTGCAGATGATGGCAGCAGGAAGCCTTGGAATAGGAGATATTGCTTTTGCAGTTTCCTATGAAGGACGCTCCAGAACAATTGTGGATGCAATGTCCATCGCAAAAAGTCTGGGGGCAACAACAATATGCATTACAAAAATGAATAAATCCCCTCTGCTGAAGGTGACGGATATCCCTCTTTTTACAGCAGTCAGCGATTTGACGGTAGGCAGGGACAGGGTCACGAGAAGAGTTGCTGATCAGGCGATTATGGATGCTTTGTATTTGGGTGTCTTGACAAAGTCGGGCAAAGACTTCAGCAAGTATATCAAAAAACAGCAAAAAGCAATTGACTTCAACAAAATGAAGACAAATGAAACAAGTGCAACATATTTTTAATTACGACAGTGTTGGAAGTATATTAGGTCAATTTAACCCCTAAGAGAGTATGAAAAGGAGAAGGAAATGAAAAAGTTAATTACATCAATTGTTGCAATGACAATGGCAATTTCTTTAGTGGCGTGTGGAGCGGGACAGCCAGCGGAAACGGAGGCTCAGGTTTCAGAAGAGGTTGCAGCGGAACCGGTGGAAGAAACTGTATCAGCAGAAGATACAACATGGACATGGCCGGCATCAAATGAGGAAATATATGTTGGATTTTCGCAGGCAGACTTGGCAAGTACATGGAGAACTGTAGAAAGTGACCATATGCAGCAGATTGCTGATGAGCGTGGATATAAAATTTCAATTACAAATGCAGAAGGCGATACCGAGCAGCAGATTTCAGACGTAGAATCCTTAATTGCGCAGGGTTGTAATGTAATGGTTATTGTACCGATAGATGCAGATGCTATTCAGCCAGCCTTAGACGCGTGTAGTGATAAAGGAATTCCGGTCATTATCAAAGCTAGAGGCGCTAATGCAGAAGCAGGAGTTGATTATGCAACTGCTATTATGTCTGATTTCGTATGGCAGGGATATAATGCAGGGCTGTGGATAGAGACACAGCTTAAAGATGAAAAAGATGTAATAAATGTAGTGGAAATTCAAGGTGTTATCGGTGGTACGGATGTAAGGGACAGATCTCAAGGATTTCACAATATAGCTGATGAATTTGGAAATATGGAGTTTATAGCACAGCAGTCGGCAAACTGGTCGCGTTCTGAAGCACAAGAGGTTGCACAGAACATCCTTCAGTCACAGGGAGATAAGGTAGATGTTATTTACTGCCATAATGATGAAATGGCACTCGGAGCATCTTTAGCAGTTCAGGCAGCAGGATATGAAATTAATAAAGATATTTATATTGTAGGAATCGACGGTATGAAAGAGGCACTTGATGCGGTAAGAAACGATACAATATCTGTTTCTGTAACATGTACTCCTAAATATGCAGACACTGTATTTGATACAATAGAGAAATATATTGCGGGAGAAGAAGTACCTACTTCTATTGCGGTAAATGATGCAGTAGTAGATAAGACAAGTGTGGATGAATTCTATGAATTAGGATTCTAAAATATTTCGATAAATATTAAAGTAGAGGAAATAGAACTGAAAGGCTCTATTTCCTCATAATAAAATTAAGAGGCTAAATGTATGGATAATGAAATTTTGAAGGTAAAGCATGTTATAAAAAAGTTTAATGGAATTCCTGCTTTGAATGATATTTCTTTTACGATAAGGCGAGGAGAAGTTCATGCATTAATGGGAGAAAATGGGGCAGGAAAATCAACTTTTATAAAGATACTTACGGGTATCTATCAAAAGGACGAAGGTCATATTATATTTGAAGATAAAGAATGTGATTTTCATGGCTCATTAGATGCTCAACATGCTGGAATAAGCACTATCTATCAGGAATTAAATATGATCCCATACTTGACGGTGAGTGAAAATATATTTCTTGGACGTTATCCCCAAAATGCAACCGGTATAGACTGGAATACAATGAATAAAAACGCCCAGAAAATGATAGATGATTTGGGAATTCATATTGATGTAAAGAAAAAATTAAATGAGTATGGCACTGCGAAGCAGCAGATTATTTCTATAATAAGAGCGATCAGCTTAGAAGCCAGGCTGATTGTAATGGATGAACCGACGTCTTCTTTGGATACAAATGAAGTAAATATTCTATTTGAAATTATGGATAAGTTAAAAAGTAAAGGAATAACAATTATTTTTGTATCACATAGATTGAGCGAAATATATGAGAAGTGTGATAGGTTAACAATATTAAAAGATGGGCAATATGAAGGAACATATGATATAGATGATATTTCAGAGTTGGATCTTGTCAAGAAAATGATAGGTAAGAATCAACTGGATTTGGATAATAAAAGAAAAGCCAAAGATTTGTCAAAGGAAGAAGTTGTATTAGATGTTAAAAATATTGTAAGAACTCCATACGTAAATGATATTAGCTTCAAGGTTAAAAAAGGTGAGGTTTTGGGCTTGGCTGGACTACTTGGATCTGGAAGAACAGAACTTGTGCGATTAATCTTTGGATGTGACCAGATGGATAGCGGTGAGATTTTTATAGATGGAAAAAAGACAATTATTAAGACACCTGAGGATGCAGTGAAAAATAAGCTGGCGTTTTGTACTGAAAACAGGCGTGAGGAAGGAATCTTCCCGTTTGTATCAGTGAAAAATAATATGGTAATTTGTTCTCTTGATGAGCTTGTAAGTGGACTTTTTATAAATAATACCAAGAGATTAGAATTAGTAGATAAATATATCAAGAAACTTCAAATTAAGACAGCCTCAAGAGAACAACTCATTAAAAACCTTTCGGGTGGCAATCAGCAAAAAGTATTGCTGGCACGCTGGATATCTACTAGACCTAAGTTAATTATTTTGGATGAACCTACAAGAGGGATTGATATAGGTGCCAAAGCAGAAATTGAAAAAATTATAAGAGAGTTGTCCGACGAAGGCATTAGTATTATATATATTTCTTCAGAGATTCAAGAATTGGTTAGAAACTGTGACAGGGTTATTGTTCTTAGGGAAGGTAAGATATGTGGAGAGTTGGATACCGTGGAAATTTCTGAGATGAATATTATGAAATTTATTGCATCAGATGAAGAAGGAGGAAAATCATGAAAATTGTAAAAGTAAAGAATTTTGCTCTTTTTCAGAGATATGTTGCGGTAATAGCATTTATATTACTTGTTATTTTCAATTGCTTTTTTACTGAAAACTTTGTAAGTAAAGTTACATTCATTAATTTAATTGTTCAGTCATCAAAGGTAATATTAGTGTCTCTTGGATTGACGCTTGTAATTGCTACAAGTGGTATAGATATCTCAGTAGGATCGGCTATGAGTTTGGGTGCTACAATATCAGCAATTTTTCTTGCTAAAGGCATGACTGCCGGTTTATTTGTATCACTGCTTGTTGTTCTGATAATGGGTTGGATGGCAGGTATTCTTGTGTCGAAGTTTGCGATTCTTCCTATGGTTGTTACCTTAGCATTAAGATATATTATGCGAGGGATGGCAAAAGGTATTAGTGGACGGGGAACGATTTCATATGATAATCAAGATTTGACACAATTTTTTATCCAGAGAATTGGGGGAATCTTCCCAGTTCAATTTTTTATCATTATTATTGCTACAATAATTATTTATTTACTTGTTAATAAAATGAAGTTTGGATTAAAAGTAGAAAGTTATGGAAATAATCCGGTAGCTGCCAAAAATGTAGGAATTAATACGGTAAAAACAGTGGCATCTTGCTATGTTATTTCAGCATTGCTGGCATGGTGCAGTGGCCAGTTGGATATGGTTATGGTTTCTAGTGCGGATCCTTCTACTATTGGATCAGATATGGAGTTAGATGCTATTGCTGCTGTATTAGTTGGAGGAACTCCAATCACAGGCGGGTATCCCAATATAATAGGAAGCGTCTTTGGAGCACTGATTCTTCAACTAGTAACTATGATGTGCAATATGAATAATATTTCTTATTCAGTGTCATTAATTATTAAGGCATGTATTATAGTTTTTGCTCTGTTTTTTCATGGTTTGGGAAAGAACAAGAGATAATAGGAGTGAAAGGAGCATAGATAAAAATGAAAAAAATTATAGATTATGCAAAGGGGAACGTTTCTTTGCTGGGATTGATTCTTGTATTTGTGATAGGCGCTATGGTATCTAGAACTTTCATTTCTCCTGATAATTTAAGTAATTTATTGAGAAGTGCCAGCTTCATTGGATTTATATCCATTGGGATGACTTTTGTGGTATTATGCGGATCAATTGATATCAGTGTAGGTTCATTATTTGCGCTATCTGGCTATCTTTTTATTGTTAATGCAGATAAAGGTATATTTTTAGCCATTTTGCTGCCTGTGTTGGCTGGGATTATAGTAGGCACTGTTAATGGATTTTTAATTAATGAATTAACCATTCCCCCCTTTATTGGGACAATGGCTACAATGTTGTTGGTAAAAGGCGTTGTATTGCTGTGGACCGGTGAGTCCACAGTAAAAGGACCTAAATTAGAAGGAATATTAAAAAGCTTGGGGAGAGGAAGTGTTTTGGAATATTTGGCAGTACCTTTTGTTATATTCATTATTTTTTTGCTTATTTCCGATTATATATTAAAACGTAGAGTAATAGGAAGAAACATGTATATTGTTGGAGGTAACGAAGAGGCTGCTAAGATGATGGGAGTAAGTGTTAAGAGAACTAAATATATAGCACATATTTTCTGTAGTACTTTAACTGCAATAGGTGGAATATTATTTGCTTCAAGAGTAGGATCAGCAGCACCTTTGGCAGGGACTGGCTATGAGATGTATGCTATAGCAGCGGTAGTAATTGGTGGTGCCTCGTTGACCGGCGGTGTTGGTAAAATAGTAGGTACTCTGTTTGGAACATTAATTATGGGTTCTTTTTCCAATATTTTTAATCTACAAAAGTTTATTAATCCTGTCTGGCAGGATGTTATTGTAGGATTTGTATTGTTACTGGTAATTGTAATTCAGGCAATTGTACATATGCCGGAGTTTAAGAATATAAAGAAAATATTCATAAAAATATAAAGTATTGAAAGGAATATAAGTTATGAAGAAAATTAATTTTTCTGTAAATAGTTGGGTGTTTGGACCTATTTCATTTGAGGAGTTGGCAAAAAGAGCAAAGAGGATTGGATTGGATGGTTTGGAGTTAGATGGAGAACCGGATACGATTGATCTGGTACATATGAAAAAAGTCTTAAAAGAAACAGGACTCAAAGCTATTTCTGTTTGCGGAACCTTTTCTATGGAAGAAAGATCGTTTAGTCATTCTGATGAAATGATGAGAAGAAATGCAATAGAATATGGAAAGAAACTTGTTGATATGGCTTTGTATATGGAGACTGATAGAATATTATTGGTTCCCAGTATGGTAAATAGGCTTACGTATTATGTGGATAGGCAGACGGATTGGAACCATTCCGTTGAATCTATTAGAGAAGTCGCAGAATACGCAAAAGAAAATAATATAAAAGTTATGTTGGAGTGTGTAAATAAATATGAGGTAAATTTGGTATATTCGGCAAATGACGGAAAACAAATGGCAGAAGAAATTGGGACAGGGAATGTAGGGCTAGTTACGGATACTTTCCATATGAATTTAGAAGAAAAAGATGGCATAGCTAACGCAATCCGTAGTGCTGGAAAAGAATTTATTATGCATCAACATCTAGGAGATAATAATAGAGAAGTACCTGGTATGGGATGTATGAATTGGAAAGAAATTTTTATGGCTTTGCGAGATATCGATTTTGAGGGAGCAGTATCTTTTGAACCTCTTCCCAATCGTTTAACTCCAGAAGAAATTAGTGCAGGTATGCTTGATCCCGATGAGCTAGAACAGAATATGACTAAATCAATTAAAATGTTAAATTTTATTATGGAGCTTATGTAATAATCATAGCTAAATAATTAGATGAATGTGGAAATTAGGAGAGCAGGTGTTTATATGGAACTTTATACGGCAGGAATAGATTTCGGATCCCTTTCGGGACGTTGTATTTTGGTAAATTTAAGAACGGGCAGAGAGGAAGCGACTTCCGTATATGAATATCCTCATGCGGTTATGGATGAAACTCTGCCGGATGGAACCCCTTTACAAATTGACTGGTGTCTGCAGCACCCCGAGGATTACAAAGAAGTGCTGCGTTATACCATACGGGACTGCATGAAGCAGATAGGAATTGATAATTCTCAGATCGTAGGAATTGGGATAGACTTTACCTCCTGTACGATACTTCCTATTCTTGAAGACGGGACTCCTTTGTGTATGCTGGAAAAGTATAAGTCGGAGCCGAACGCGTATGTCAAGCTATGGAAGCATCATGCAGCACAGCCGGAGGCGGACGAACTTAACAGAATTGCCCATGAAAGGGGAGAGCGCTTCATTCACCGGTACGGAGATAAGATTTCCAGCGAGTGGATGTTTCCGAAGATATGGCAGGTGTTGAATGAAAGCCCGGAAGTATATGAGGATACTTATTGCTTCTTGGAGGCGGCTGATTGGATTGTCAAGCTTCTTACGGGAAATCTTATGCGCAATAACTGTTCCGCAGGGTATAAGGCGATCTGGCATAAGAAAGAAGGCTACCCTTCCAAGGAATTCTTCAAGGCTTTGGATGAAAGGCTTGAGAATGTAATTGAAGATAAGATGAAAGGCCCGGTCGTTCCCATAGGAACAAAAGCGGGGGAGATAACGGCGGAAGCCGCAGAGCTCACGGGACTATTGCAGGGAACGGCGGTAGCGGTGGCGCATTTGGATGCGGGAGGAGCGACGGTAGGCGCCGGAATCACAACAGTGGGCACGATGCTCATTATGATGGGAACCTCCAGTTGTCACATACTTTTGGGAGAAAGAGAATGTGAAGTGCCGGGAATGTGCGGAGTGGTAGAAGATGGAATCATACCGGGATATATAGGATATGAAGCGGGGCAAAGCTGTGTCGGAGATCATTTCCAATGGGCAACGGAAAATTGTACACCTGCGGAGTATTTTAGGAAGGCACAAGAAAACGGCCAGAACATTCATGAATATTTGAGTGAGCTTGCGCAGGCGAAGGAGCCGGGAGAGAGCGGAGTGCTGGCACTGGATTGGTGGAACGGTAATCGTTCGGTACTAGTGGACGGGAAGCTGTCAGGCCTGCTGATTGGCTGTACCTTGCAGACGAAAGCGGAAGATATCTATCGGGCATTGATCGAGGCGACGGCCTTTGGCACGAGAAAAATTGTAGAGACTTTTGAGCGAAATGGAGTTCCGGTAAATGAAATCGTAATTGCCGGAGGAATTGCTAAAAAGAATCCTTTCGCGATGCAGATTTATGCGGATGTTACAGGGAAAGATATTAAGATAGCAGGTTCTTCGCAGAATGCGGCATTATCCAGTACAATCTGGGCAGCTCTGGCGGCCGGGAGCAAGGCAGGCGGCTTTGATACCTTGGAAGAAGCCGTTGACAGGCTGAGCAATGTACAAGACAAAAAATATACACCTAATGCGGAGCATGAACAAGTATATGATGCGCTCTATGCGGAATATGAAATACTTCATGATTATTTCGGCAGAGGGGAAAACAATGTGATGAAACGCCTGAAGAAAATAACGGAAGGCATTAAGGAAAAGAAAATTGCAACTGTTCGATAGGTCTGCGCATTCACTGCGCAGTTACAGAAAATTAGGAGAGTTGACTGACAGACATAAGGAGGAAACAGATGAGTATAGAGAGATTAAAAGAGGAAGTATTGGCTGCTAATCTGGACTTAGTGACAAAAAAACTTGTGATTTCCACATGGGGAAATGTTTCCGGATTTGATCCCGAAACAGAGCTTATGGTAATCAAAGCGAGTGGTGTTGCTTATTCCGATATGACAGTAAAGCATATGGTCGTTGTGGATTTGAATGGAAATATTGTAGAAGGAGATTGTGCTCCTTCTACGGATACGGATACACATATAGAATTATACAAAAGCTTCAAGGATAAAGGTATCAGAGGAATTGTACATACCCATTCACAGTATGCTACCATGTGGGCACAAATGGGCCGAAATATCCCTTGCTACGGAACGACACACTGCGATTACTTCTATGGGGATATACCGTGTACGCGCCTTATGACACCGGAAGAGATAGCGGAAGATTATGAAAAGAACACCGGTAAAGTGATTCTTGAGTCATTCAAGAATCTGGACTGCAATGCGATGCAGGCAGTTCTCGTACATAGCCATGCTCCCTTTGTATGGGGTAAGACACCGGAATATGCAGTTCTTCATAGTCAGGTACTGGAATATGTGGCGAAGATGGCTTATTGTAATTACACTGCGACAAACGGGGAGTGTGGCCGGGTACAGCAAGAGATTATGGATAAACATTATAATAGAAAGTTTGGACCTAATGCATATTACGGACAAGGAAAGCAGGGATAAGGAATGAGTGCAAAAATAATGGAATCCATCCGGGATACATTACGATGTGAAGCAGATACTATCCGCCGCCTTGCTGAGAATATGAATGAGGAACAGATAAATGATATTGTAAAGACAATTATAGGATGTAAAGGGAAAATAATTACATCGGGATGCGGCACATCCGGGGCAGCAGCTAAGAAGATAGCCCATACCCTCAGTTGTGTGGAATGTCCTGCTTTATTTTTATCTCCGGCGGATGCGGTACATGGAGGACTAGGCGTCGTACAAAAAGGTGATGCAGTGATTCTTCTGTCAAAAGGTGGTTCTACACCTGAGATTAACCAAATGATCAAAGCGTGTGAGACGAAGGGAGCCATCCTTATAGCAGTTACCGAAAAGGAGGATTCTTATCTTGCCAAAAGAGCGGATTATCTGTTAAAAATAAAAATAGAAAAAGAACCTGATGATTTCAATATGCTCGCTACGGCAAGCACGATGGCAGTAATTGCCGCCTTTGATTCCATTGCTATCGCGATAACAAGAGTAAGGGGATATTCGAAGAAACAGTTTTTGCTCATCCATCCCGGAGGAGAAGTAGGAAACAGACTTCTGGAGGAAGAGGGGGAGGATAAATGAAAACGCACGTATCAATATCTGTATTTGCCGCGGATATACTTAAAATAGGAAGCGAGTTAAAGACAGTAAAAGAACATAAAGCGGATTCTATTCATATCGATGTGATGGATGGCCACTTTGTCCCTCTGTTTGGATTTAACAATATGTGGGCGAAAGCGGTAGGTGACTATGTCTGCCTTAATAGAGATATACATTTTATGGTTTATCCAACCGAGGAGATGATTGACCGCTTTATGGATGAGAAAGTTGACACAATCACCTTGCATCTAGATTCAGCGCCGGAAGATGTCTTGCTGTACGGCATTTCTTACATAAGAGAATGTGGTAAGAGAACCGGCATAGCGATTTCCCCTCATACGAAAGTGGAGAGATTGCTTCCCTTTTTAGATCATGCTATGGAGATTCTCGTTATGAGTACGGCTCCGGGGGAAGAGAATTCCTGTTTTGTAGAAGAAACATATGAGAGGATAGAGCGGATAAAGCAGTTAATCGGCGAGCGTGATATAAGTATTGCGGTAGACGGCGGATTAAATGCCCAGAGGGCAAGGAGATGCATTGCCAGCGGTGCGGATAAAATTATTATGGGAAGGACATATTTTGCAGAGACCCATAAAGGGGATCTGATTAGAGAAATTCAACAGGCTGCATATGCATAATCTATTCGAAGAAATATAATAATGTACGTCCTGTTGGACGTTCGGGGGACCGGTTTTCTTTTACCAGATAAAAGGAATCCGGTCTCTTTTCGTTCAATTGGGAATCTTTTCCGAATATTTTTTGTTAGCAAAATAGAAAAAAAATGTGTTATTTTATCTCTTTTATGGTTTTTTATTAAAACAGGATATGAAAATAAAGATTTTTCCCAGAAAATAAAGGTAAAAACCGACGAAAATGGGAATGAATATCAAAGAAAAGTTTAATGAAGTTTAACAAAGTTAAGAAGATGTTAAGAGATGAATGAGAATCATATAGAGTAATTGACAAAGAGAAATCGGAGGAATAGAATGACAACAAATTTGTTATCGATAGGAAAAAGAAAGGAAGTGTGAGGCATGGATGCTTTCATAGAGTCCTTATTAGAGGAGCTGAATTGCGAGGCTGTATTTACGGTTCCCATATTAGGGGGAATCCCGGTTTTGGAGTCAGTGGCAGTCACTTGGATCATTATGGCTGCGCTCACATTGCTGGCAATTGTATTCGTAAGAAACTTAAAAGTAGAGAATCCGGGGAGAATACAGCTTTTGCTTGAAACGGCTTTGGAAGGAATGTTTGATTTTTTTGAAGGCTGTACAGGTCATCATGGCAGGCGATATATTCCCTATTTGATTACAGTGGGCCTATACATCGGCATGGCGAATCTGATCGGATTATTCGGCTTTAAACCTCCGACGAAGGATTTGAATGTAACAATTGCTCTGGCGCTGCTCAGTATCATACTGATAGAGGTGGCAGGATTCAGGCAAAAGGGGATAAAAGGATGGATGAAGGCATTTGCTCAGCCGGTTGCAATTATACTTCCCATCAATCTTATGGAAATATTTATCCGTCCGCTGTCTCTTTGTATGCGGCTTTTCGGTAATGTATTAGGGGCATTCGTAGTTATGGAGCTGATTAAGAACATCATTCCGGCGGTAGTTCCTGTTGCTTTCAGTTTGTATTTCGATATTTTTGACGGGTTGATTCAGGCTTATGTATTTGTATTTCTGACCGCTCTTTTCATGGGAGAGGCTTTAGAATAAATAAAACAAAAAGAAAAAATGATAAAAGAGAAAAGGAGTATTTATTATGGATTCAACATTATTAATTGCAATAGGAGCGGCAATCGCAGTATTTACAGGTATCGGAGCGGGTATCGGGATCGGTTTGGCAACAGGAAAGGCTACGGATGCCATTGCAAGACAGCCGGAAGCTGATGGTAAGATCAGAACGACCTTGTTAATTGGTGCAGCGCTTGCAGAAGCAACAGCTATTTACGGCTTTGTTATCGCTTTGTTAATTATCTTGCTTTTGAAATAAGGTAATATGGTCTGGAGCATTTCCGGAACAAAAGAAAGGCGGAAGGCAGTATGCTGAATATAAATTTTTGGAATATTGTATTTACTATTATCAATGTACTCGTATTATACGGACTGATGAAGAAATTCTTAGTAAAGCCGGTAATGGGCATTATAGAGAAGCGCAAACAGCTCATTCAGGGACAATTAGAGGATGCCGGGATGGAACAAAAGAAAGCTCTTGAGCTGAAGCAGCAGTATGAGATGAAAATGAATCGGGCGGATCAGGAAGCCGGAGAGATTATACTGCAGGCAAGACAGCAGGTAATCGGCGAGAGAAATCAGGTTCTGGAAGATGCCAGAGAACAGTGTGCGAGAATTATGGAAAGAACACAGGCGAACATTGAACTTCAGCAAGAGAAGGCCAGACGTGAAGCTGAGAGCCAGATTGCAGAACTCGCTCTTTTGGCTGCCAGAAAAATATTGAAGTCAGGTGAGGCAAATGACGCAAACAGCTAATAATTATGGACGAGTTCTATATGAACTTTCCATACCGAACAAAGAGATAGAAGCATCGGCGGAATTGTTGAACAAGGAACCGAGGCTTATAGAATTTTTAAAGAGTCCCATCATTGCAAGGAAGCATAAATATGCGGTAATCGATAAGGTCTTCGAAGGAAAACTGGCTGTATTTATCAAGCTTATATGCAGATATGGGAAAGTTGAGCAGCTTACAGAAGCTTTTGAGGCCTATCGTGAGTATTACGCGAAACAGCATGGAATTATGCGTGCGCAGGTGTATGTGGTGAAGCCCTTAAGGGAAGCTGAGAAAGAGCAGATGATACAGTTTTTAAAAGGAAGGTTTTCTTGTGAAGAAGTATTATTAGAAGAAAAACAAGATGAGAACCTTTTAGGCGGTTATCTTTTAAAAGCAGGCGGTATGGAATATGATCATAGTTATGAAGGCCGTCTGCGCCAATTAGAGAAGAAATTAACTTAGGAGGTGAGTGCTGTGAGTGCAATCAGTGCGGCAGATATTATTTCCATTTTAAAAGCAGAAGTAGAAAATTACAATTGGGATTCCGTAGAACAAGAAGTGGGAACTGTTATCTGGGTAGGCGATGGAATTGCTACGGTATATGGCATTGACCATGCGATGTACGGGGAAATCGTAGTGTTCGATACCGGTGTCAAAGGAATGGTACAGGACATTCGGAAAAATGAAATCGGATGTATCCTTTTTGGAAGAGATACGGAAGTAAAAGAAGGTACTAAGGTAACGAGAACGAAAAAAAAGGCAGGCATCCCTGTAGGTGATGAATATATCGGAAGGGTTGTCAATGCCTTGGGCGAGCCCATCGATGATAAGGGAGAGATTCTCTTTGAAGATTATAGGCCGATCGAGGAGGAGGCTCCGGGTATTGTGGAACGTAAATCCGTGGATACGCCTTTGGAGACAGGAATCCTTTCGATAGACTCTATGTTTCCCATTGGGCGCGGACAAAGAGAGTTGATTATCGGAGACAGACAGACAGGTAAGACCTCCATTGCCCTGGATGCGATTTTGAATCAGAAGGGCAAAGGTGTTATCTGTATTTATGTTGCGATTGGACAGAAGGCTTCCAGCGTAGCGAAATTAGTATCTACCTTGGAACATCATGGAGCACTTGGGTATTCGATTGTCGTAGTTTCGACAGCCAGTGATCCTTCTTCATTACAATATATTGCACCTTATGCGGGAACGGCACTCGGTGAGCATTTTATGCGTCAGGGTAAAGATGTATTGATGGTTTATGATGATTTATCCAAGCACGCGGTCGCTTATCGTGCATTATCCCTTTTGTTAGAACGTTCCCCGGGACGTGAAGCGTATCCGGGCGATGTATTCTATCTTCACTCCAGGTTACTGGAGCGTTCCTGCAGACTGAGCGATAAGATGGGTGGAGGCTCCATAACATCGCTTCCGATCGTTGAAACACAGGCGGGAGATGTATCAGCCTATATTCCGACGAATGTAATTTCTATTACCGATGGTCAGATCTTTCTGGAAAGTGATTTGTTCTTCGCAGGTATGAGGCCTGCAGTTAACGTAGGCTTGTCTGTATCCCGTGTAGGCGGTGCTGCCCAGACGAAGGCGATGAAGAAAGCTTCGGGAAGCATCCGTATCAATTTGGCGCAATATAGAGAAATGGAAGTGTTCACACAGTTCAGTTCGGACTTGGATGAGACGACGAAACAGCAGTTACAGCACGGAAAGGTGCTAATGGAACTTTTGAAGCAGCCCTTGGCACAGCCTCTTTCCCTTCACGAGAAAGTAATGACCCTTTGCCTTGCTGAGAATCATATTTTTGACGATGTGGATGTGAAGAAAGTGAAGAGCTTCCAAAGCGAAATTCTGGGATTTCTGGGTAGGAACCATCCACATTTAGGTGCTGAGATCGAAGAGAAGAAAGCCTTGACGGATGAATTAGCGGAACAGATTATTGCGGCGGCAAGGGAATATAAGAGCAGGTGATAGCGTATGGCGAGTATAAAAGAAATCCAAACGAGGATGAAGAGCATACAAGATACAAGGAAGATTACCAATGCTATGTATATGATTTCTTCTTCCAAGCTTAAAAAGGCGAGAAAGAGTCTGGAAGCTACGGAGCCATATTTCTACACGCTGCAAAATACCATGAGTCAGATATTGCGGCATGTGCCCGATATGGAAAGTCGTTATTTTGAAAGTGAAGAAGAGAGAAATCCGGAAGATAAGAAAGTTGGATATATTATTATCACCGCGGATAAAGGACTTGTAGGAGCCTATAACCATAATGTGATCAAGTTGGTAGAGGAACAGATGGCGGTCTGCCACGATCCGGTATTGTTCGTATTGGGGGAAATGGGCCGTCAGTATTTCAGGCGTAAGAAGATTGAGATAGAAGAGGAGTTCCGATATGTCGTTCAGAATCCCACGCTGAGCAGGGCGAGAGACATTTCAGAAATAGTGATGGAAAGATATAATAGAGGCGAACTCGATGAAATCTATGTCATTTATACCAAAATGGAAACGGCCATGCAGGCAGAGGCGGAAATGATGAAGTTACTTCCGTTGAAGAAATCCAGGTTCAGCCAGGCCTTATCTGCGGATGTACACATGGAAGAGCTAGCCTTTTTGCCGGATATTTATACCGTGGTAAATCACATGGCATCCGATTACCTGGTAGGCTTTATCTATGGGGCGCTGGTAGAATCGTTTTGCAGCGAACAGAATTCACGTATGATGGCGATGGAGGCAGCAGTTGATAATGCGAACAGCATGTTGAAGGAACTGGATATTATATATCATAGAGCGAGGCAGGCGGTGATCACTCAGCAGATTACGGAGGTAATCGGCGGAGCGAAAGCCCAGAAGAAAAAGAAGATGAGTTAGGAGTCGAAGCATATGAAGCAAGGAAAAATAGTTCAGGTGATGGGACCTGTTGTGGACGTAGAGTTTGAAGACAATGACCTGCCTGGTATCAAGGATGCTTTGGAGGTACAAAACGGAGAAAAGCGTTGTGTCATGGAAGTTGCGCAGCATATCGGAAATAATATGGTGCGCTGTATTATGCTTGCCTCCAGCGAAGGACTCTACAGAGATATGGAAGTAACCGCTACAGGAAGCGGCATCCGGGTGCCGGTGGGCGAGAAGACATTAGGCCGCCTTTTTAACGTGCTCGGTGAGACTTTGGATGGCGAAGAGAACTTGGATCAGGAAGAGAAGTGGGTAATTCATAGAGAGCCGCCTACCTTCGCGGATCAAAGCCCTGCGGTGGAGATTCTGGAAACAGGAATTAAAGTGATCGATCTTCTGACTCCATATGCCAAGGGAGGTAAGATTGGCCTTTTCGGCGGTGCCGGCGTAGGGAAAACTGTTTTGATTCAGGAGCTGATTCGTAATATTGCAACGGAACACGGCGGTTATTCCATTTTTACCGGTGTGGGAGAACGTTCCAGGGAAGGAAACGATTTATGGAGTGAGATGAAGGAATCCGGAGTGCTGGAGAAAACAGCCTTAGTATTCGGACAGATGAATGAGCCTCCCGGAGCGCGTATGCGCGTTGCTGAAACAGGTCTTACTATGGCGGAATATTTCCGTGATGTGAAGCATCAGAATGTGCTTTTATTTATCGATAATATCTTCCGGTTCACTCAGGCTGGTTCTGAGGTATCGGCACTGCTGGGACGTATGCCTTCGGCGGTAGGATATCAGCCTACGTTAGCAACGGAAATGGGCGAATTACAGGAACGTATCGCATCTACGAAAAGCGGCTCCATCACTTCCGTACAGGCAGTTTATGTGCCCGCAGACGATTTGACGGACCCGGCGCCTGCGACGACCTTCTCTCATTTGGATGCTACCACGGTACTTTCCAGAAAGATTGTGGAACAAGGTATTTATCCTGCGGTAGATCCTTTGGAATCCACTTCCCGTATTCTGGAGGCGGATGTAATAGGTGAGGAACATTACGAGACAGCAAGACGGGTACAAGAGACATTACAGAAATATAAAGAATTACAGGATATTATAGCGATCCTCGGCATGGAGGAGTTGTCCGAAGAAGATAAGATAACGGTATTCCGTGCGAGAAAGATACAGAAGTTTTTATCACAGCCCTTCCATGTGGCTGAGAATTTCACGGGTATATCCGGAAAGTATGTGCCGGTTGCGGACACGATCAAAGGATTCAAAGCCATTTTGGATGGTGAGATGGATGAGTATCCGGAGAACGCCTTCTTCAACGTGGGTACTATTGATGAAGTAAAGGAAAAGGCAGCTTCTATGGTATGATAGGAAAGAGAGGCGTTGTATGAACACATTTTACTTAAAGGTGATAGCCGCCGACAGAATTTTTCATAATGGTCGTTGTGAATCTCTCATTCTTCCAACCTTGGATGGAATGGTAGGTGTCCTTGCCAATCATGAAAATATGGTTATTGCTGTGGTCGAAGGTGATATTAAGATTCGCATGGAGGATGGGAATGAAATAAATGCAGTTGTCGGGCTCGGTTTTTTTGAAATGGTGAATAACCGGGCCAGACTTCTCGTTCAGACAGCGGAGAAACCGGAAGAAATCGATATTCGAAGAGCTCAGGAGGCTCAGGAACGTGCTCAGGAACGACTGCGCCAGCAACAGAGTATCCGCGAACATTATCATACCCAGGCTACGTTATCCCGGGCTATGAATCGCTTAAAAGTATCGAGAAAATATAAATAAAAAGAAAAATATAGAAAATAGAGACAAGCAAAAAGCCGCAGGAAAATTGATATCAAGATCAGTTTGCTGCGGCCTTATTGGTTTTTATTTAGTTACCGGGATCCCATGAACTATCCTTCGATATAATTTCCAGATGATGACTGCCGGAAAGCTAAAGGTGAGATAAAGTGTGGAAAGGAGCCCTGCAGCACCGCCGACAATAGCGATAATTAAAATTCCAATATTCATTGTGTTGTAACCTCCTGAGATTGTGATTGAAATATCACGTCTATTATAACATTTATTACTGTGTGAAAAGCAAAAGGGAGGTTTCTTAGCACAATCTTAACAAGAGAAAAATAAAAATCTTAAAAAGAGAAAAATAAAAAAAATATTGACAGTAAAAATTATATATGCGAAAATGGTTTAAAAGTGAACTGTTCCAATGTGAACGATTGAACCTTCAATTACGGTCTTGATGCGAGGAAATAGTTGTGGATAATGATTTTGAAACCTTATTAAACGGTCAACAGTTTAAAAGGCTTTACGAGAAAATGAGCAATCTGATTACAGAGAGGTATGGATTGCATAAAATCGAAATTGAAATTTTGATTTTTTTAAGAAATGGTAAGTACGATACGGCAAGGGATATTGCGGAGAATAAGTTTTTTTCCAAGGCTCATATTTCACAGGCAATTGAACATCTGACGGAGCGCGGATACATTAGGGGGCAGGCGGATGAACAAGATAGGAGATGTATTCATTTGCATCTGACAAAGGAAGCACAGCCTGTCTGCGAAGAATTGCTCAAGCTCAGGCAGCGATTGGCAGATATTATGTATCAAGACATTACAGAAGAAGAAAAGCAGATTATGCTAAAGGTAGCCCAGAAGATTGCGAGCAATATAAATAGGGAATTAGGAACATTTTAAAAAGAAAGTTGGGAATCGGGCATATTTTATCGGAGAAAAGGAGAATAACTATGAGAAACGGCAAGAAAGAGAAACTCGAAAATTATACTGCGAAATACAGCCAAATCTGTGTGGAAAATAATAATATCGATATTCCTCTCTATGACGAATATGGTGTAAAGAGGGGATTAAGGGATAAAAATGGTGAAGGCGTTCTTGCAGGTCTTACCAATATTTCTCATATTAAATCACAGGATGTAATCGATGGGAAAAGAGTTCCCTGCGAAGGAAGACTTTTGTATCGCGGTTACGATATTATTGAGTTGGTGGCAGGCTTTGAGCATAAGGAAAGATGCGGCTTCGAAGAGATTGCTTATCTTCTCTTATTTGGAAGTTTGCCCAATAAAGAAGAATTGGCAGAATTCAGCGAGAATTTAGCCCTGATGTGTACATTGCCTACCAATTTTACGAGAGATGTTATTATGAAGGCTTCCAGCAAGGATATTATGAACTCACTGACAAAGAGCGTTCTTGCCTTAGCTTCTTATGATAAGCAGGTTTCGGATTTGAGCATTGAGAATGTCCTTCGTCAATGTATGACTTTAATCAGTGTATTCCCCATGCTTTCTGTCTATGGGTATCATGCTTATAACCATTATGAATGTGATGACAGCTTCTATATCCACAGACCGGATCCCAATCTGTCCACTGCAGAGAATTTATTGAGAATGCTCCGTCCGGATATGAAATATACAGAGTTAGAGGCGCGCGTATTGGATATCGCACTTGTTCTTCATATGGAACACGGCGGCGGAAATAATTCTACCTTTACCACGAGAGTAGTAACCTCTTCGGGTTCCGATACATATTCGGTTATCGCTGCAGCACTTTCTTCCCTGAAGGGACCTAAGCACGGTGGTGCTAATATTAAAGTAGTGGAAATGATGGCGAATATTAAGAAAAATATTAAGGACTTGGACGATGAGGAAGAGGTAAAGGATTACCTTGGACGTATGCTGAACAAGGAAGTATTCGATAAGAGCGGTCTGATTTACGGTATGGGGCATGCAGTATATTCCATCTCGGATCCGAGAGCGACTATTTTTAAAAACTTTGTAGAAAGACTTGCTTGCGACAAGAACCGCGGAGAAGACTTCAAGCTCTATTCCATGATAGAGCGTCTTGCACCGGAGGTAATCGGAGAAAAACGCAACATTTATAAAGGCGTTAGCGCGAATGTGGATTTCTACAGCGGTTTTGTATATAGTATGCTGGATATTCCGTTGGAATTGTATACACCTATATTCGCGATCGCAAGAATTGTAGGATGGAGCGCACATCGCTTGGAGGAGCTTATCAATGTGGATAAGATTATCCGTCCTGCTTATAAAAGTATAATGGTGGAAAAAGAATATGTAGATATTGAAGAGAGAAGATAGGAAGGCAGGTAGAAGTTGAGATTACATCGTACAAAATTACAAGAAAAACTTAATGAGGCTTTAAAAGCAGTGCTTCCGATTATCGGCATTGTATTGCTTTTATCTTTTACAATCGTACCCATATCACCCAGTATATTGATGGCATTTTTAATTGGTGCAGTGCTTTTGATTTGCGGTATGATGTTCTTTTCCTTGGGGGCGGAACTTTCCATGACACCGATGGGAGAAAAGGTAGGGGGAAGTATGACTCAGACCAAGAAGCTTTGGCTTATGGTTTTGCTGAGCTTTATACTTGGTTTTATTATTACTATTTCTGAACCCGACTTACAAGTATTGGCAGAACAGGTACCGTCAATTCCGAATCTCGTACTTATACTGGCAGTTGCCTGCGGGGTTGGAATATTCCTTGTAATGGCGTTGCTTCGTATGTTATTTAGCATATCTCTGCCTCAAATGCTTCTTATATTTTATGCAATCGTTTTTGCATTAGCTTTTTTTGTTCCGAAGGACTTTCTTTCTGTGGCCTTCGATTCGGGCGGAGTAACGACGGGACCTATGACCGTACCATTTATCATGGCATTGGGTATTGGTATTTCAGCGATTCGAAGCGATAAGCATGCATCGGATGATAGCTTTGGACTAGTTGCGCTTTGTTCGATAGGGCCGATATTGGCGGTGCTCGTTCTTGGGTTGATTTACAGACCGGAAAGCTCGGAATATATACCGGAGGTTCTGCCCACCATAGATAACTCGATTGAGTTATGGGGAATGTTTGCTCAGGGAATTCCCAAGTATATGATTGAAATGGCTGTTTCTTTATTCCCGATCGTTTTATTTTTCGGTATCTTTCAGATTGTTTCCCGGGAAATACAGAAAAGGGCTTTGATTCGAATTGGGGTTGGTCTCATATATACTTATATTGGATTATTTCTATTTTTAACAGGAGTAAATATAGGATTTATGCCGGCTGGTAATTATTTGGGGCAGATGCTCGCAGCACTTCCTTATCGTTGGGTAATTATTCCGATCGGTATGCTCATTGGCTATTTTATCGTATTGGCAGAACCGGCTGTATTCGTACTGACCAAGCAGGTGGAGGAGATTACTTCGGGTTCGATTTCTGCCAAAGCGATGGGATTAAGCCTTTCTATCGGGGTAGCAGCATCCTTAGGGCTGGCTATGATTAGAGTGCTTACAGGAATCTCCATATTTTGGTTTATTATTCCCGGATATGCGATTGCATTGTTTCTTTCCCTTTTCGTTCCTAAGATATTCACCGCGATTGCATTTGACTCAGGAGGGGTGGCATCCGGTCCGATGACGGCGACCTTTCTGCTTCCCTTTGCCATCGGGGCATCTGTGAGTGTAGGCGGAAATATTGTGACGGATGCGTTTGGTGTGGTGGCAATGGTCGCAATGACACCGTTAATTACCATACAGGTATTGGGACTGATTTATAAACTTCGCTCAGAACATTCTGAGAAGAAAATGGCCCGTATGGAGCCCAAAGAAGCATTTGCATTATTGGCGGATGATGAGATTATTGAATTATAGAAAAGGAGCATCCTATGAGTAAAGTATATTTGATGGTGACAATTACAAATCGAAGTGTCGGTCCTAAAATGCTCTCCTTTTATAAAGGACATGAGCAGGCGGTCATCATAGGAACATTAGGAGAAGGAACTGCCAATAGCGAAGTTTTGGACTACTTTGGATTGGAAGCAACCGAAAAGGCGGTTATGTTTTCCCTTGTAACGAAGGAGAGATGGAAAGATCTGAAAAGAGGGCTGCAAAAGGAGATGAATATCGATGTTCCCGGTACAGGCGTAGCTTTTATCATTCCACTTTCCAGCATTGGAGGGAAAAAGGCGTTGGAGTTCCTGACAGAAAGCCAGAATTTTGAAAAAGAGGAGGAAACCGTATTGAAAGAAACAGAACACGAATTGGTGGTAGTCATAGCAAATCAGGGGTATAGCGATACCGTAATGGATGCCGCCAGGGAAAAGGGCGCGAGTGGAGGCACGGTCATCCACGCAAAAGGAGAAGGAATGGAACGCGCGGAAAAGTTCCTTGGAGTTTCTATTGCGGCAGAGAAAGAAATTATCTTTATTGTTACAAAAGTAGAATATAAAAATGAAATTATGAAGACGATTATGGAGCATGCAGGTATGGAAAGTAAGGCGAAATCCATCGTATTTTCACTTCCTGTTACGAGCACTGCAGGCCTTCGTTTGCAGGAAGAAGACAAATCCGAAGATTAATAATCATTGTTTTATAATATTGAAGGTGTCAGCGAGCAGCAGCCAGTTGGCCCGGAACAGATTCATAATCTGCCAGTATCCGGCTCCGCGCAGTTCATATTCGTTGATGAGATTGAATTTTTCGCGCATGCTTCTGACATCTTCAAACCATACTTCATGTGCGATACCATCGCGTTCATAGGTGAAGAAGGGAGACATGGCGACTTCATCGAATTGGATGGGGACATTATTGTCAATGGCAATCTGAACCGCCTCCGTATTGCTGATCGTACGAGCTCCCGTTACACCTCTTTCATAGGGAAGCGGCCAATCATATCCATAATTAGGAATCCCCAGGTTGATCTTATCGACGGGGATTCTTGTAATTGCATAATCTACGACTTCACGTACTCTATTAATCGGCGCAACGGCCATTGGTGGCCCGTAGGTATAGCCCCATTCATAAGTCATTAGCAGCACATTATCTGCAGCTGCTCCAAGAAGTCCATAGTCCTTTCCTCCATAAAGCAGGCCTGGCTGATCATCGGAGGTCTTAGGGGCCAGCGCCACCGAAACAGGATAGCCGAGAGCATTTACAGCAGTACGGACATTGGCTACGAACTCTGCAAAAGGAACTCTATCCTCTGCGAGAATATATTCGAAATCAATATCAACACCTTCATACCCTTTCTGGGAAACCATTTCCAATAAGTTATCGATTAAATTTTGCTGTATTTCCATATTATTTACGACAACAGTAATCAAGTTGTTATTAAACATTCCATCCGGTCCAAAAGGCGTTAGGGTAAGAATTGGTGCGGTGCCAGCTTCTTTGGCCAGAGCGATCATCCATGTATCATCAAGAGGAGGGGGCACTAATTCTCCTGTAGTGGTAAATCCATAAGAAAATATGGATAGATTAGTGAGATAAGGGAGTGTTTCTGTTAAGGTGAATTCATTGATAAAAGGGTAGGCATATCCATTGGTGTAGATGGTACGTTTTTCGGTAGGAGATTCTCCTGTGCTGAGTAAAAGTGCCTGACCGACAGCAAGTTGGTAAGGAGAAGAGAGCTGGTTATTATATATGATGGAATCGGGAGAGATGCTGTAGGCAGCGGCAATGGAATTCACGCTGTCTCCGGCGTTTACCGTATAAATAGTCATAATGGAAATCCCTAAGGGTTTTTATTATCATATGCATTCCAATCGTTACTGTTCACAGTTGCGATTGAAATGCAACATAATGCACACAAAATGCGGTAAAAATGCCAACATAAAGCATTTGGCATAGCATTCCGGCGCCTGCAGCAGGGGCAAAATGGCTTGCGGTTATAGGGATAATTTGCTACAATGATGCTCATAATACAGAAACTTTATTCGGGAATTTTCGTGTTATAGTTATAATATGATGTTTGAATAATATCGGGGATGGAGGAATTGTGGGATGGATTATAGGGAAGCGTATGAAAAGTTAGAAGGATATGGGCAATTGCATGTGCTCAATTATTATGAAGAGCTGACGGAGAAGGAAAAAGAAGAATTGCTCGAGCAGATAGAATCTGTTGACTTTACGGTACTGAAGTATTGCAAAAACAATACGACGAATCAGAAGGGTGAGATTTCACCGTTGAATGCTATGCAGCTTGCTCAGATAGAAGAAAAGAGAGAAGAGTACACACGAATCGGTTTGGATGAAATTAAAAAGGGCAGGGCAGCAGCGGTGCTTCTGGCGGGAGGAATGGGGACAAGACTCGGTTCCGATAATCCTAAGGGAATGTTTGACATAGGGATTACACGTCCGGTCTATATTTTCCAGAGAATAATAGAGAACCTTTTGGATGTGGTAAATGCGGGTAAGACGTGGATTCATTTATTTGTCATGACGAGCGACAAGAATCATGAAGTGACCGTACAATTTTTTGAAGAGAAGAATTACTTCGGTTATAAAAAGGAATTCATACACTTTTTTAAACAGGAGATGGTGCCTGCTTCTGATTATGAGGGCAAGGTATATATGGAAGAGAGGGGAAAAATATCAACCTCCCCCAATGGAAATGGAGGCTGGTTCTCCTCCATGGAGAAATGGGGACTTTTGGATATTGTAAACGGGGAAGGAATCGAATGGTTGAATGTATTTGCGGTGGATAATGTACTGCAGCGGATTGTGGATCCATGCTTTATCGGCGCAGTAATTGCAGAAGGCTGTGTTTCCGGGGCGAAGGTAGTGAAGAAGAATGCGCCGGATGAAAGAGTGGGTGCTCTTTGCCTGGAGGATGGAAAGCCTTCTATCGTGGAATACTATGAATTGACTGAGGAAATGAAAGCGGCTAAGGATGAAAACGGAGATCCGGCCTATAATTTTGGTGTAATCTTGAATTATCTTTTCCGGAAAAAGGATCTGGAAGCGATTGCAGATAGTAATCTTCCTCTCCATGTGGTGGAGAAAAAGATCCCTTATATCGATGAAAATGCAGAACTCATTCTTCCCGAACAGCCTAATGGATATAAATATGAGACGTTGGTGTTGGATATGATTCATCAGGTGGATAATTGTCTTTCTTATGAAGTGGAGAGGAAAAGGGAATTTGCACCGATCAAGAATGCGACAGGAGTGGATTCTGTGGATACAGCCAGAGAACTTTGCAAGGAAAATGGAATCGAGCTATAGCGTATAACAGTAACAGTTCAGCCATCAACATCGCGAGGTGTTTTTGTGAGCGAAGATTACAGAAAACCCGAGTTTAGCAAGCGCGAAATACTGCGTAGCAGTATTTCTGTGCATGAATTATTGCTAGGAAGCCGCAGGTTGAATAGCATATAACATTTTAACAGCCATTTACAACATTGTCATATTGAAAAAATGGGTAGTTTTAGTAAACTTAAGATAATAATATAACTTTCATACTTAGAAGACAGCATAAGGGAGTTAGTAGGATAATTTAGTGTTTATTTCGACAGGAGGTAAGTAAAATGGCAATATTAGTAACAGGCGGTGCCGGATATATCGGAAGCCATACGGTGGTAGAACTGCAAAATGCAGGCTATGATGTGGTGGTATTGGATAATTTAAGCAATTCCAGCGAGAAATCATTACAAAGGGTGGAGAAGATAACTGGCAAGAAGGTACCTTTTTATAAAGTGGATATTTTGGACAGACAGGGATTACATGAAGTGTTTGAAAAAGAAAGTATTGATTCCTGTATTCATTTTGCGGGACTTAAAGCAGTTGGAGAGTCTGTAGCTAAGCCCTGGGAATATTATGAGAACAACATTGCAGGGACTTTAACATTAGTGGACGTGATGAGAGAACATGGAGTGAAGAATATTATTTTCTCTTCCTCGGCGACAGTATATGGTGATCCGGCGATTATTCCGATTACGGAGGAGTGTCCGAAAGGGCAATGTACCAATCCCTACGGCTGGACGAAATCAATGTTAGAGCAGGTTCTGTCGGATATGCAGAAAGCGGATCCTGAGTGGAATATCATTATTCTTCGCTACTTTAACCCCATTGGGGCTCATGAAAGCGGAACGATTGGAGAGAATCCTAATGGAATTCCCAACAATTTGATGCCTTATATTACACAGGTAGCAGTTGGTAAGCTGAAAGAGCTGGGGGTATTCGGTAATGATTATGATACGCCCGACGGAACCGGAGTCAGAGACTATATCCATGTAGTGGACTTAGCGAATGGCCATGTTAAAGCTTTGAAAAAGATTGAAGAAAAAGCAGGACTTTGCATTTATAATCTTGGAACAGGCACCGGATATAGCGTGCTCGATATTGTGAAGAACTTCGAGGCGGCCACCGGCGTACCAATTCCTTATGTGATTAAGGATAGACGCCCCGGAGATATCGCAACCTGCTATTCGGATGCAGGCAAGGCGAAAAGGGAGCTTAATTGGGAAGCGAAGTTCGGTATTAAGGAAATGTGTGAAGATTCCTGGAGATGGCAGAGCAATAATCCCAATGGATATGATGAATAATAAGAAGAAAGAAGCCGGTGACGGCTTCTTTTTATAAATTTCTTCCTTATTTTTAAAACTTAGGCTACATAGCGGTACATGAAGATGAAGTGGCAGATGCTTCCGCCCATAACAAAAAGATGGAATATCTCGTGTGAACCGAAGTAAGCGTGTTTGGAATTGAAGATAGGGAGTTTCAAAGCATAGATAACTCCGCCTATTGTGTAGATAACGCCGCCTCCCAGTAACCAAAGGAAGGCGTTTTTAGGAAGTGTATTCCAGAGAGTTCCAAAGACCCCCATACATACCCAGCCCATGGCAATATAAATGGTGGAGGAGAACCACTTCGGACATGTGATCCATGCGGCTTTTACCGTAATTCCCAAAAGGGCAATACCCCATACTACGGCCAAAAGAGTATATCCGAGCTTACCGCCAAGAACGATAAGACAGACCGGAGTGTAGGAACCTGCAATAAGTACGAAAATCATCATATGATCTATTTTTCGAAATACCTTTAGCACCTTATCGGACACCGTCACAGAATGGTAGGTTGCGCTCGCTCCATAGAGAAAAATCATACTCAGCATAAATACGGCCATTGCGGTGAAGGAAGCGCTGCCCGATGTGGTAGCCGCCTTTATCAAAAGTGGTACAGCGGCGAAAACGGCCATCATCATTCCTATGAAATGAGTAATTGCACTGCCGGGTTCACGAATTGTTATTTGCATAATATTACCTCCCTTAAAAATAAGATATTAATTTGTAGAAGATGGTGTGAATTTGAACTATAAAAACCGACTGTAAATTGATATTATGGGGTTATTTATAAGAAAAACCACACACGGTTATAGTAAGTGCCATATGTAGTAATGATAACTACATACTGCGTATTTAAATACTACTATGTATTATTCCGTATGTCAATAAAAATATTCAGAGAATTTAGTTTGAAATCTTGATTATATAAAAAGAAAATGCTTGAATGTATTTTTGATATGATGTATATTATGGAGAGGGAATGAAGTTCTCCCTTGGCATAGCCAAAACCGCTTTATTAAGCTGATGACTTCTGTTTTTACATAGCAATCGTAAGAAAGCCGACGGTTCTTTTGTAAAAACAGAGATCGTCAGCTTTCTTTTATTAGCGATACAATAGGAGGGTATTATATTATGCTTACTAGTTTAGCACTTATTTTTTTATTAGGTCTGTTACTTGCCGGAATATTCAAACGGCTGCGATTGCCGGGTCTCCTTGGCATGCTCCTGACGGGTATTATCTTAGGCCCCTATGCATTTGACTTATTAGACAGTTCAATACTTTCGATTTCTGCCGATTTGAGGGAACTGGCACTTATTATTATCCTCACCCGTGCGGGGTTAGCGCTTGACATTGAGGACTTGAAGAAAGTGGGACGCCCGGCAGTATTGATGTGTTTTGTTCCCGCATGTTTTGAAATAATCGGGATGGTAATTCTTGCTCCCGGACTCCTTGGGATATCCGTTCTGGATGCTGCGATTATGGGAGCGGTGGTCGGAGCTGTTTCTCCGGCTGTCATCGTTCCCAAGATGCTCTATCTTATGGAAAATCAATATGGAACGAACAAAAGCATACCGCAATTAATTATGGCCGGGGCTTCTGTGGACGATGTTTTTGTCATCGTTATGTTCGCCGCATTTACAGGACTGGCGCAAGGTGAGAAGATATCTCCGGTGAGCTTTGTTCAAATACCTGTTTCTATCGTTACGGGGCTGTTGATCGGCATTGCTGTAGGGATTGGATTGGCCTTTATGTTTAAAAGACTTCACATCCGTGATTCTATGAAGGTTATCATTATATTAAGTATTTCATTTCTATTTGTTGCCACTGAGAGCCTTCTAAAAGGTACTGTCCCTTTTTCGGGTCTGCTTGCAGTGATGAGTTTAGGTGCAGCATTGCAAAAAAATAGAACGGAAGTTGCCAAAAGACTTTCAAATAAATTCTCAAAGCTTTGGGTGGGTTCCGAAATCTTGCTATTTGTACTTGTGGGAGCAACCGTCGATTTGAAATATGCTATTTCGGCGGGGGTATCTACCATTATTGTTATATTTGGGGTTTTGGCATTTAGGATGCTTGGAGTCTTTGTTTGTCTTATCAAAACAAAATTAGTATGGAAGGAACGGTTATTTTGTATGATTGCTTACATGCCCAAAGCAACCGTACAGGCGGCGATAGGTTCCATTCCTCTTTCCATGGGTTTATCTTGCGGCAATATAGTGTTGACGGTTGCGGTACTCGCAATTTTAATCACAGCTCCGCTTGGAGCGTTTGGAATTGATGTGTTGCATAAACGTTTGCTGACGAAGGAGAAATGAAAGTTTTTCCTTTAATCCTCTTCGATAACATGGATTTCGAGATAATCGAAATCGATAGATTCGATGAAGTTATCTTGTGTAAAACGGACTTTATCATGGCGTTTGAACTCCTGAATGGTAGAATCCAGCCAAATAGGCTTGCCCAAGTCAAATTGGTAGGAAATCTCATCGATAGCATGGAAAACCTTATGTGTACGTGTATCCTGACTATCGTCACATATAACCGAATCCTTTAACAATCTATTATCTTTAAAAATTTTAGCCCATAAGCGAAACATAACAATCTCCTTTCCAAAATGTTTCAGTGTTCATAGTATATCACCAACTTTCGTTCTTTTATAGCATAAAAGCTTTATAGAGTAAAAGTTTTATAGTAAAAAGGTTCTATGCTATAAAAAAATGTATTAAAAGAGGTAAGGTAGAATTTGATATTCACTAAATGTGTATTATTTTCCACTATTAGTAAATGTGCATAATAAAATATATAAAAACGTTACATTTAATGTGATATATTGACAAAAATATACAAAAAGTGATATAATTAAACAAACATAAATGCTTAATATCTATCAAAATTTTACTAAAGATAAGCGCGATCAAACTAAATAGGAGAAGAACTATGAAGAAAAAAGTAGAAATGCAGTCAGCAAAGAATAAACGGCTTTCGGTTACATCGATGGTAACTATTTTCATCAGTATACTCATGTTGTTTATTATTATTTGGGCGAACCAAATGGTGCAGAATAAGTTACGGGATGAGAGAAGTATTATTGTGGCTGCCATTCAGTTGCGCGAAGGCTCGCAGCTGTTGACATCTGAAGTTCGTGCTTATGCGGTAACAGGGGAAGAGAATTATTATAATAACTATTGGAAGGAAGTAGATGAAGTAAAAAGCAGGGACCATGCGATAGAAATAATGAAAGAAATTGGTATTACGGATAAAGAGAGAGGAATGATCGAAACCATTGGTAATCTGTCCAATGAGTTGATTCCTTTGGAAACCTTGGCTATGGAAGCGGTAAAAGGCGGAGATTTGCAGACTGCCACAGATTATGTTTATGGGGAAGAATACAAACAGGGAATCGATAAGATCGCATCGGATACAGAGACGTTCATCAGTTCCCTTTCGGAAAGGATGGTAAAGGAAAGAAATCAAATACTTATAATTGCTTATATTTTAGATATTATTTTATTTGTAATTATGATTTTTGTTATCATTACCCAGAGAACTTATTCCATGTTTGTAAGAAAGGAACTTATTGGGCCGTTACAGCTTATTGAGGCGCAGATGGTAAGTGTTTCCGAAGGCAAGCTGAATGAAGAATTTGAGCTCACGGCAGATGAGACTGAGATGGGGAGATTGATCGGAGCCATCATACATACCAAACAATACTTAAAAGAAGTAATCGGAGATATGTCAAGAATCTTAGATTACCTTTCACAAGGTGACATGAGACATTCGGTCCATGCCGAATATGTGGGAGATTTTCTTGAGATAAGGGAGTCGGTACAGACAATTATAGATAATATGAATCAAGTTTTCGGTACAATAAAGGAAACGGCGGAGCAAGTAGGGCTGGGAGCAGAGCAGATGGCACAGGCGGCTCAGAATCTTGCGGAAGGAAGTACAGACCAAGCGAGTGCGGTGGATATGCTTACAAGGAATATGGAGGAAGTGAGTGAAAGTATAGAGAACACTTCGAAGCAGGCAGAAGAAACGAAACGGGTCACTGACGAAGTTGGATCATGCCTGGATGAGGGAAATCATAAAATGACTGAACTCAACGAAGCTATGGGAGTTATTCGAACCTGTGCGGAAGAAATAAGCAGTATAACATCGACGATTAGCGGAATTGCAGACCAGACGAATCTATTGGCTTTGAATGCGGCGATTGAAGCAGCAAGGGCCGGAGAAGCAGGAAGAGGATTCGCGGTAGTAGCAGAAGAAGTAAAAGAGCTGGCAGGAGATTCCCTGGAAGCTGTGAAGGGTACAGAAGAGCTGGTGCGCCGCACGATAGAAGCGGTAGAATATGGAATTACTCTTTCCAGGGAAACACAGGAGGCCATGGGTAAAGCGGATCATATGGCAGGAGAAAGCATGAGGAATATGAACGAAGTGGCGAATCTTGCCAATACACAAGCGCAGCAGATACGAAGCGCGATGGAAAGTATTATTATGATATCGGATAAAGTTCAAAGTAACTCCGCAGCAACCGAGGAGACGGCTGCTGCCGGTGAAGAACAGAGCGCACAATCGCAAAGCTTACAGAGTCTGTTGGCGCAGTTCCAATTAAGGGGCTAATATAAAGATAAGCTTTAGAGTTATTCAAGTGGAATAATTTAGTTTTTCCCGCATATGAATGTATGGTGTGAGTTTAAGGAGGAACGAACAAAAAAGCATAAATATACAATCAAAGTTAAGAAATAATAAAATTTTTGTTAAATATGCACATTCATAAAGAGAATATGGTATAATGACATAATAACTGCGATGATATTACGTATAGGTGCCGTAAGGAATCAAGTAAGAAATCAGGGTATTATAAATGTTTAAGTAAGGCGGGAAATGCATGGAACTGAGAGTAGAAAGAGATAGTGATGTAGATAATTGGAAAGAGGTCATTTTAATTTATAATTCGGCACTCAAGCAGATATCTACTAAATTGGAAATACTGAATGATGAATTTCAGCATGTACATAGATATAATCCGATTGAGCATATTAAATCGAGAATAAAGACATCAGAAAGTATTGTTAAAAAGTTAAAAAAGAATGGTTATGAATCTACCATAGAAAATATGGTAAAGTATGTAAATGATATAGCGGGAATCAGGGTGATTTGTTCCTTTAGTTCCGATATCTATGAAATAGCAGATATGATCACTAACCAAAGTGATATTAAGATTATTTCGGTGAAGGATTATATTAAGAGTCCTAAAGTGAGCGGATATAAGAGTTATCATATGCTTGCGACAGTTCCTGTATACCTTTCCGACCGAATCGTAGATACGAAGGTAGAGATTCAGATACGAACGGTTGCCATGGACTTCTGGGCCAGCCTGGAGCACAAGATTCATTATAAATTTGAAGGGAATGCCCCGAACTCCATTAAAGAAGAATTGGTGGAATGTGCTAAGATGGTTTCCGATCTGGATGCCAGAATGCTTCTTTTGAATGAAAAGGTACAGAAGCTGAGCGAACAATAAGTTATTAAAATAGTTCTAATAAAAACACTTCATATCATGGGCGATAATATGCTCTGGATATGAAGTGTTTTTATAATCAGACTCCAGTTGCCAAAAGCCTTTGTAGCAATATATTTCATCAATTTGCACCATTTACGTCATCAAACCATATTCTTATCACTTTGGAAAGAAATTATATGAGTGCAAATTGACGAAGCCAAGTTGGTCGAGAGGCTTTTGATATCCGAATCCTAATAGTAAAGTGCTCCTATTACAATTTGAAGAGTTTGTCCGTAAAATGAGGAGTGCCCAGACATCTTTCGACACCTGGGCTATTATGAAAAAATTTATCTATATGTGTAATGAAAACATTACGATATCACTCGTTTGCTATGAACTTAGTATATCAATTAGTTATGAATAAACTATGAACGACGTGTGAAAATAACGTTAATTTTTACAAACCGGGAAAAGATAGAATGAAAAAACATAACATATTGCACAAAAGAAGCGAACTGGTTGTAAATAAAAAAAAAAAATGATAAGATATAAAACGTGATATATTGAGAAGGATAAGCGGTTGGTAAAAGGGAAAAAACCATGGCGGGAGGAAAACGAATGGATAATTTTATGGATAAAATTGCTCAGAAGTTAAGTTCACAGGAAGTGATTCGGGCGAATTCTGCAGCAGATGCAGCGCAGATTGAGCGTCTTCAGTTGCAGGTGGCAGAATACAATGCTTGCATGCAGGAGATGCGGAAGTTGAATTTGAAAAATGTAGAAAGTGAACAGCGTCTTCAGGAGCTGTTTCAGAGTATTGGGGTTCAGATTGATAATCTTTTTTCAGAAAGCAATCAGGGAATCGAGAAGCTGACCGAAGAATGTATTATGAAAATTCAGTCGGCAAAAGGTGAAGAAGAGAAGAAAATTGAAATAGAGACAAAGTTGGAAGAACTTTTTAAACAAGCGGATGACTTTGTACACAAAGAAAATGTGAAAGTATACCGCAATGTACAAGCGGTACTTGTGGAAGAAATAGAGAAACAGACGCGAGCGCTTATGGGATTCGGTGCAGAAGCGTTAGCGAGCGTGAATACAATAAATGAGGCTAACCGGAAAAAGAGCAAAGGCATTTTTGCACTTGCCGTTACGACTCTTATTATATCTCTTGCAAATATGGGACTCTTAATTGCTCATGTCATGGGGGTTTTCTAAATATGGGAAAGCAAAGCTGGAAACCGGGAAATATGTTGTACCCGCTTCCTGTTGTATTGGTGAGTGCAGCGGATAAAAACGGAGAGAAGAATATATTTACAGTTGCATGGGCAGGAACGATTTGCAGCGACCCGCCGATGGTATCCATATCGGTGAGGCCGCAACGGTATTCCTACCATATGATAGAAGAGACCGGGGAATTTGTCATTAACTTAACGACAGAGGAACTTTGTTTTGCGACAGATTACTGCGGTGTCAGAAGCGGAAGAGATATCGATAAATGGAAAGAGCTGAATTTGACGGCAATTCCGGGAGATGTGGTGAAGGCTCCCATGCTGAAGGAAAGTCCTGTCAATATCGAATGTAAGGTGGAAGAGATTAAAAAGCTGGGGACTCATGACATGTTTATTGCCAGAGTAGTAGCGGTGCATGCGGATGAAAAGTATATGGATGAAAAGCAGAAATTTCATTTCAACGAGGCATCCCCCATCGTATATTCCCACGGTTCCTACATGTCGATTGGCGAGCAGATAGGAACCTTTGGATTTAGTGTAAGAAAGAAAAAGTGATAAGGTATTTCCTATGATTATAAAAGACTGCCCCGAACAACGGAGTCAGGTCCATATCGTTTCCTTATGGAATCCAAAGCCACATCCAGCTTCTGCTGTTTGCTCGAGATTGGCATGGATTCCATTTCGTTTTGTATATCGAAGAGACTTAGCTGAATCGGAGAACATGCAGAGACAAGTTTGGAAGTCCTTATGCCGAGAAGACGGATAGGGGTACCATCCCATAGTTCATCGAAGAGCCCGCAGGCAGTTTTATAAATGAAATCCGTGGAGCAGGTAGGTGTGGATAAGGTTGTTTGGTGTGATACTCGGTGGAAGGTATTATATTTGATTTCCGTACTAATCATAGCAGCGAGCTGTTCGGACTTTCGCAGTCTGGCAGATACTGTCTCAGCCAGGGACAGGAGAACAATATATGCCTCTTCCGGCGTCATGGCATCCTCACTGAGGGTTGTTGAATTTCCAACGCCCTTTAGATCCATGCCTCCTGTAATTACTTCTGAAGAATCGATTCCGTTCGCATATTCCCATAATAAGATACCATGGCTTTTTAAATGGGCGAAAAGTATATCGGTATCAGCCTGTGCCAGGTCGCCGATGGTGAGTATTTCCAATTTGCGCAGAGTCTCCTGACTGGAACGACCGCACATATATAAGGAAGAAACAGGAAGAGGCCATAGTTTCTTAGGTACTTCCTCCGCATACAAGGTATGCACCAGATTAGGCTTCTTGAAGTCAGAGGCCATTTTGGCGAGCACCTTCCTGTTAGAAATTCCTACATTGACAGTATAACCAAATCGTTCATATACACTATCCTTGATGATATGAGCCGCTTCCGCAGGGGAGGCGTATCGTCCTGCGACCGGCGTATAATCCATGTAGCATTCATCCACGCTTACCTGCTCGATGTCCGGACAAATATCATATAAGAAATCCATAAGTTCTCGGGAACGCCTATGATAGAGGGCGTGGTCCGGAGGATAAATGGTTAAGTGAGGGCATTTGCGAAGTGCATTTACAATGGGTTCGCCCGTTGTTACCAAATAAGCCTTAGCCGGCACCGATTTGGCCAGCACAACTCCGCGCCGGCGTTCCATGTCGCCGCCAATAATCGATGGAATCTCCCGGATATCTTCGGAAGCGCCATTTTCAAGATTTTGCAAGGCACTCCAGCTTAAATAAGCAGAATTCACATCTATATGAAAAATAATTCGTTCCCGGTTTTTCTCGTCCATACCGCTCCTCCCTTCTCCAATTTCTTATGAACTATAAACGCTAATACATGATATCATTCTAGCACTTCGGCTTATTATAGACAATAAGGTGATAGATAAATAGGGCCGTCGTTGGCTGGCTGTGAATAGTAACTTCCAATATCCACCAGAAGTATTTGCAAGATTGTCTTTACAACTAAAATAAATATTGATAGAATAAAAATGTTACAATTTTATTACAAAATAGAACTATATGTAAAAATGAAGGAACAGTATTTGGGGACTGGTTATAAACTATGAAAAAAGTTACGAAATATTATAAGAGATTACAAATAAGATCAATTAAGATAGCTGTGTTGGCTGTTATTGCCAGCATATTTTTTATGCCATCCTATGTTAAAATTGAAAATACGGGAGACAATATGTTTACAGTATTTTTAAATGGAACCGAGGTGGGTAAGGTTGGAGACGGCAAAACGGCACAAACGTGTTTGAGCGAAGCGAGAAAAATAATGGCCGGAGACGGTGAGGAACTCGTGCTGATTGAATGCGATATGGAGCTGCAAGGCAAGGAAGTCCTCTGGGGACATATCGATAATGAAGGTGCAATTATCGCTAACATGAAGAACGTACTTGAAAATAATATCAAAAAGACGCTTCATCGGTCTTATACGGTCAAGATAAACGAATATACTGTGAATCTGTCGAGCAAGGACGAAGTATTACAGTTACTGCAGGCTTCTATCGATAAATACGATGAACAGGGACAATATTATGCAGACCTTGCACTGGATTGTACGAGGGAGTTGAATGTACTGACGGCAAACATCATTTCAAGAGAAGAGAAACAGGAAGAAGAAGCGGAGAAGGAAGTTTTTGCATCGATAGGAATCTATGAAGCGCTGGATGAAATGTTCGATGCTGTGGAACCGGCGAGAGAGAAGGATTTCTCGGATTATGAGTTAGGCCTGATATCGTTAGAGTTTGGCGATGATATTGAGATAGTGGAGTCTTACCTTGCGGAGGATAAGCTGACGTCTCTTGCCGCCGCTATTGAAGAGGTGACGAAGGATCAGGAGAAGAATCAGATATATGAAGTGGTATCGGGAGATACGCTGTCGAAAATTGCGGCAGAAAACAACCTGACGATAGAAAAGCTGATAGAAATGAACGATACGATCGAAAGTGAAACTTCCACTATCCGCGTGGAGGATGAAATTATAGTAACAGTACCGGAGCCGGAGTTATCTGTGGAACGTGTAGAAGAAGTATATTATGAAGAGGACTACGAGGCGGATATTGTATATGTGGACAATGATAACTGGTATACGACCGAGACGAAGACCTTGCAAGAGCCTTCCGCAGGGCATAGAAAGGTAGTGGCGATTGTCTCTTACCGGAACAATGCGGAGACTTCAAGAGAGATTGTAAAGGAAGAAGTGACTTATCAGGCGGTTCCCAAGATTGTGGAAAGGGGAACTAAGATTCCGCCTACCTATATTAAACCTCTTTCCGGCGGACGGCTTTCCTCCGGTTTCGGAGCGAGGAGCAGACCGACAAGAGGAGCGAGCACTTACCATAAGGGAGTGGATTGGGCAACTCCGGTAGGAACTGCAGTTATGGCATCCTCCGCAGGAACAGTTGCTAAGGCAGGCTGGGGAAGCGGTTATGGATATGTTGTATATATTAATCATGGGGACGGAAGACAGACCAGATACGGACATTTGAGTAAGGTTTTAGTTTCTGCGGGTCAATCGGTATCCCAGGGACAGAAGATCGCTCTTAGTGGAAATACCGGTATTAGCTCCGGACCTCACGTCCACTTTGAGATTTTAATAAATGGAAGCCAGGTAAACCCTTTGAAATATCTGAATTAAAAAATTCATTCTAAAATTCCGGAATGAAATGAACCATTTACAAATGGACAATTTATGGTATAATCATTAGGATAAGATTGACAGTTGGCTTTTGCTGCACTTTTTGCGTGCGGTAAAGATTCGAAATAGAAAGATAGATTAAATAGAGGGTACGCCATGGAACAATATGCAATAAAGGGTGGAAATCCGTTAGTGGGCGAAGTGGAAGTAGGCGGAGCTAAGAATGCTGCGCTTGCTGTGCTGGCAGCGGCTATTATGACGGATGAAACCGTAATAATAGAGAATGTGCCGGATGTTCGCGATACGAATGTACTAATTCAGGCAATGGAAAGTATCGGAGTTATTGTAAATAGAATAGACAGACATACTGTAAAGATAAATGCTTCTCATATTCACAATTTAGTTATTGAGGATGATTTCATTAAAAAAATTCGTGCTTCCTATTATTTATTGGGGGCTTTGCTTGGAAAATATAAAAAGGCAGAAGTAGCGCTTCCGGGAGGCTGCAACATCGGTTTAAGACCGATTGACCAGCATATTAAGGGATTTCGTGCTCTTGGCGCCGATGTGAGAATTGAACATGGGTTAATTATTACCGATGCGGAGAATCTGCATGGAAGCCATGTTTATTTGGATGTTGTTTCAGTAGGAGCTACCATCAATGTAATGATGGCAGCAGTTATGGCAGAAGGCAAGACAACGATTGAAAATGCGGCCAAAGAGCCTCATGTTGTTGACCTTGCTAACTTCCTGAATAGTATGGGCGCTGACGTTAAGGGCGCCGGTACTGATGTTATTAGAATTCGTGGGGTATCTAAGCTTCATGGCAGTGAATATACTATTATTCCTGACCAAATAGAGGCAGGAACCTTTATGCTTGCAGCAGCGGTGACCAAAGGCGATGTTACGGTGAAGAATGTGATTCCCAAGCATTTAGAGTCCATCAGTGCCAAGTTATTGGAAATCGGTTGCGAGGTGGAGGAATCGGATGATGCTGTGCGTGTAGTATCCGCTAAGGCTTTGACCCATACTCATGTTAAAACACTTCCGTATCCCGGATTTCCTACAGATATGCAGCCCCAAATCGTGGTTGCACTAGGATTATCTGCCGGAACTAGCATTGTTACAGAGAGTATTTTTGAGAACCGTTTCAAATATGTAGATGAGTTGACGAGAATGGGAGCCAGTATTAAGGTAGAGGGCAATACGGCGATTATCGACGGCGTAGAGCGTTATACCGGGGCTAGTATTACTGCGCCTGATTTGCGTGCGGGTGCATCACTTGTACTTGCCGGACTTGCGGCGGAAGGTATTACGGTAATAGACGATATCCGCTTTATCGAAAGAGGATATGAAGACTTCCACTTGAAGCTGAAAGGTCTTGGAGCACAGATTGATATTGTCAATACGGAGCGTGAACTCCAGAAATTCAAACTGAAGGTAAGTTGAAGTAAGGAATAAAGGCAGAATAGAAGAAAAGAAGGTATTATAAAAATAAGATAAAGAAAAACACATAAGCAGAAGACTGTTTATGTGTTTTTATAATGTAGAGAACCTTCTTTAATAATAAGTTTAAAGTATGGCATCGATAAACAGATGCGGTTCCTCGGAAAGATTAATGTATTTCGTCCCAATCTTTATCGTCGGCTTGGATAGTTTATGTTTGTTAATATATACGATAGTTCCTACTTCGCCGTTCGTAAGGCGGACATCATGGAGCAGGTAGGTGTGTACGATATTCTCCAAGAAGGTGAGAATATATTGGGAATCGTATTTCTGGAAACCTTCATTTTCAAAGGTTTCGATAACCTTAAAGGGACAAAGCGGTCCTCTATAAATGCGTGCGCTCGTCATAGCATCGTAGACATCGGCAATAGCAACGATTTTCGCATAGGGGTCGATCTGCTCCTCTTTAAGACCCAGGGGATAGCCGGAGCCGTCACAACGCTCGTGGTGCATCAGTGCTACGTTTTTAATATGTGAATCGATAGAATGCTTTTCCAGCATATTATAAGATTCACGAGGGTGAGTCTTAACGATACTATATTCCCAAGTCGTTAATTTTCCAGGTTTTTTCATGATTTTTTCCGGCATCTTGACTTTGCCGATATCATGAAGCATACCGCTGATTGTGGCAATGCGTATTTCTTCCTCGTCCATACGAAGCCAATGTGCGAAAATGTTGCATATCAGTCCCACATTCATACAATGAACGAAAGTGACGTCATCTCTTTGTCTCATGCAGTGAAGCATATCGAATACGTTGACGTACTTGTTTTCAGAAGAAAGCAAAGATAAGGCATGCTCTACCAATTGATCCGGATTGATCTCTGAATCGTCTTCCAGCAAATCGGTGATGGTCGATTGAAATTGTTCTGTCTTTTGGTCGAAATCCCTCTGAAAACTTTGAAACTCCGGAGTCTGCTTAAGACGTTCCGAATAAGAAATATCCTCTTCTTCTTGTGTCTCGGGTGTTTCTACCTCTTCATCCTCAATCTTCACGCTGATGATAGAGTAGAATTCCAGCTTTGTAATGGCCTTATCTGTTAGTATTAATCCTTTTGGCAGAATAAGGTGATTGGTGTAACTATAAACATCTTCTGCTGTTACCATACCGGGTACCAACCTAGATGCGTTGACTTTCCTCATATCGCCCCTCCAAATGTAGTATTTTCCCATAAGTCAGGCATAAGCAAATTTAACGAAAAATTAGCAAATACCACATAGAAATTATAGGAGTTTTGGCGAATATTGTCAATGATATACATTGACAAATTAGAGGAAGTAGTGTATTTTAAAAAAAGATATGAAAAGTCCATATTGTAGAAAATCTCTTATTCAGAGTGGTGGAGGTACAGAGGACCTGAGAAGCCACGGCAACCCCTAATGAGGAAGGTGCCTGCCTGAGCGAGTAAACTGCCGGAAATGGCAGGTCGAACGATAAGAGGATTTGATTATCAACTATTGAATCCGCTTCTTGTAAGTGGATTTATTTTATTCCCATTCATCAACTAAAAGGAGGAACTAAGATGGAGAAATTTTTATTTACTTCAGAATCAGTAACAGAGGGACATCCCGATAAAGTCTGCGATGCTATTTCGGACGCAGTGCTCGATGCATTAATGGAGAAGGACCCTATGAGCCGCGTTGCATGTGAGGTTGCTACTTGTACCGGTTTCGTATTGGTAACGGGAGAAATTACGACGAATGCTTATGTGGATATACAGAGAATTGCTCGTGAGACAATTAAGGAAATCGGTTATACGAAGTCGGAATATGGCTTTGACGGCAATACTTGTGCGGTATTAGTTGCAATCGATGAGCAATCTTCCGATATCGCTATGGGCGTAGATAAAGCCTTTGAGGCAAAACAGGAATCGGCGGAGAAGAAGATGACTGATGAGGAAATCGAAGCGATTGGGGCCGGGGATCAGGGTATGATGTTCGGATATGCGACGAACGAGACAGAGGAATATATGCCATATTCCATTTCGCTTGCTCACAGACTTGCACTTCAGCTTACCAAAGTTCGTAAGGACGGAACATTGAAATATTTAAGACCCGATGGAAAGAGCCAGGTTTCTGTAGAATATGATAAAGCCGGTAAGCCGCTTCGTTTAGAAGCTGTTGTATTATCTACACAGCATGATGAAGCTGTGACTCAGGAGCAGATCCATGAAGATATTAAGAAATATGTATTTGAACCGGTACTTCCGAAGGAATTAATCGATGAGAATACGAAGTTTTTCATCAATCCTACAGGCCGTTTTGTTATCGGCGGGCCTCACGGAGATGCCGGATTGACAGGACGAAAGATTATTGTAGACACCTACGGCGGATATGCGCGTCACGGCGGCGGTGCTTTCTCCGGTAAGGACTGCACGAAGGTAGACCGTTCGGCAGCCTATGCAGCTCGATATGTAGCGAAGAATATCGTAGCATCCGGAGTTGCGGAGAAATGTGAGATTCAGTTGTCCTACGCTATCGGTGTGGCACAGCCTACCTCCATTATGGTGGATACCTTCGGAACAGGTAAAATAGAAGATGGAAAGCTGATAGAAATTATCCGTGAGAACTTCGACCTTCGTCCGGCAGGAATTATTAAAATGCTGGATTTACGTCGTCCTATTTACAAGCAGACGGCTGCTTACGGACATTTTGGACGCAATGATCTGGATCTTCCTTGGGAGAAATTGGACAAGGCAGATGTATTGAGAAGTTATTTATAAGGTGATTTTTCAACAGGCCTGCGCATTTACTGCGCTGACCGTAAGAATGTTAAAAATGCCGGCCGGGAAGTTACAATTTTCCAGGGCCGGCATTCTATATATTATGATACCGGAAAGTGCGTGACAATCCGCAGGTATCAGGGGGCAAAATACCTTTTACCTCCAACATCATATTATATAGGAAGGAAATAATTCCTCCGGGAGAGTACAGCATTTACATCGAAAAAAAACTGTGCTATAATTCCACAGTAATTCGCACCTTGAAAAATGAATATGACATTGCATTTATTTCAGATACGCAAAACTTGGTACGTATCGACTGTTGCAGTAATTTCTCACGTTTTCCCATCTAGCGCCATGCACCTGTGGCCGGAAAAGCACAGGTTAACGAGGATGGAAGGTTATCGAAAATTCGGCGGATACCTTCCCGTACAAACTCCGGTGCGAGATATACCGACACAAATATGCGGGTAACCGCAAAACAAAAACGGTATAACGGAGGATAAAAAGTAATCAATCATGAAAATGATAAATATAGAAAGATGAGGAAGATTTATGTGTGGAATTATTGGATATACAGGAAAAGATGCGGCAAAGGATATTATGCTGGATACTCTTGAACTGTTGGAATATAGAGGGTATGACAGTGCCGGTATTGCAGTGTGTGAAGGAGAGAAAAGTCAAATACAGGTTTATAAATGTGCGGGAAGAGTAAAAGATTTAAGAAATCTGTGTGAGAAGGAAGAAATAGAAGGCACCTGCGGTATCGGTCATACGAGATGGGCAACTCATGGAGGCGTGAGCAGTGAGAATGCGCACCCCCATAAATATGGAAAAGTAACGCTGATTCACAACGGTATTATTGAAAACTATAAGGATTTAATAGGAAAATACGGATTACTGGATCAGCTGCATTCACAAACGGACAGTGAGGTGGCAGCGGCTGTACTTTCTCATTTTTATAAGGGAGATCCTTACGAGGCAATCCGAAAAGCTGTTCTTAAATTGAAAGGCACCTTCGCTCTCGGAATTCTGTTCGAGGATATACCGGGTACTATCTTTGCAATCAGAAATGTAAGCCCTATCGTGGTGACAAGGACGGACAATGGTATGATGCTTGCCTCTGATGCGGCGGTTCTCGGACAATATTCCGAGGAGTATTTTGTGTTGCCTGAATTCCATATTTTAGAGCTTAAGGAAGAAGGAGCCACTCTATATGATTTGTCAGGAGAAACAGCAGAGCCGCGGTGGCTTGTGCTGGACTGGGATACGAGCCGCAGCGGTAAGGACGGCTATCCTTTTTATATGGAAAAAGAAATTATGGAGCAGCCGGAAGTTATTCGTGAAACTCTGCAGCCTAGAATCTATGAAGGAGTTCCTTACTTTACGCAGGATGAGATTCCCGACCACTTACTGAGAGACTGTGAGCGTATCTGCGTGGTGGCTTGCGGAACGGCGATGCATGCAGGGTTGGTAGGCAAAGCATTGATACATTCATTGGTACGAATTCATATGGATGTGGAACTTGCCAGCGAGTTCATGTATTCGGATATTGTAGTGGATGAGAAAACGCTCGTAATTGCCATTTCTCAATCGGGAGAGACCATCGATACGTTAGAAGCTCTTAAATATGCGAAGAAAAATGGTGCAAGGACGATGGCAATCGTGAATGTGCGGGGAGCCTCCATTGCCAGGGAAAGCGAATATGTGATCTATACGAATGCAGGACCGGAAATTGCGGTGGCAAGCACTAAGGCTTATACGACGCAGTTGGCGGTACTTTATCTTTTGGCGGCACGGATGGCGTATGTGCGTGGGGTTTTTGATAAAGAGAGGACAGCCGCATTTACAAGAGAGCTTATGCGAGTACCGGAAGTGATGAAGCAGGTGCTGGATAGACGAGAGGAAATTCATGATATTGCCAGGGGGATTTTAGACGCCGCGGATGTATTTATGATAGGAAGGGGACTGGATTATTGCATTCTTCTGGAAGGCTCGCTGAAGTTAAAAGAAATCTCTTATATTCATTCCGAAGCCTATGCATCCGGAGAACTCAAGCATGGAACAATTGCGCTTATTACAGAAGATACACCTGTGATAGCTGTAGTGACACAGGATAAAGTTCAGTCCAAGGAATTCTCCAATATAAAAGAAGTGCAATCCAGAGGGGCGGAAGTTGTCTTATTTATGAAGGAAACTTATACGCTGGATAAAGCCGCCTCTTTCCGCGGGGTATTTAAGCTTCCGGTGATGGAAGATGAGTTTATGGTAATGCCGGCTTCTGCCGCATTGCAACTTCTGGCTTACTATGTATCGCTGGATAAAGGTCTGGATGTAGATAAACCGCGCAATCTGGCGAAAGTAGTTACTGTAGAGTAAGCAAATAATGGGAAAAAGGAATTATGAAACAGTCGGTTCCGGTTCTGCGTATCTGAAATCAATGCAAAAATAATGTAGGCCGGCAGATTTTCGGGATGCCTGCAGACATTATTTATGGTACAATGTTGTAGTACAAATATTGAGAAATAAATATGGTAATTAAATATGTGTTACATTATTGTATTACAACAGAGAAAAATAAGGAGCGTCAATTATGGCATTTACCCATTTGCACGTCCATACGGAATACAGCCTTTTGGACGGTTCCAATAAAATAAAAGAATATATAAAACGCGTTAAAGAGCTCGGTATGGACAGTGCGGCGATTACCGACCACGGCGTTATGTACGGTGTTATTGACTTTTATAAGGAAGCGAAGGCGGCTGGCATCAATCCGATTCTTGGCTGTGAAGTATATGTGGCACCTAATTCTCGTTTTGATAAGGAGCTGACGGGAGGAGAGGACAGATATTACCATCTCGTTCTTTTGGCAGAGAATAATACAGGATATGCTAATCTGATGAAAATAGTCAGCCGGGGATTTACTGAAGGATATTATTACAGACCCCGTGTGGATATGGAGGTTCTGGAAGAGTTTCATGAAGGAATTATAGCTCTTTCCGCATGTCTGGCAGGGGAAGTGCAGAGATATGTTATGAAGGGACTGCCCGAGGAAGCCAAAAAGGCAGCGCGCAAATATGAGAACTGCTTCGGAAAAGGAAATTATTTCCTGGAGCTGCAGGACCATGGAATTCCGGAACAAAAGACAGTGAACTCCGCTCTTTTGCAGATGAGTAAGGAGCTTGACATTCCCCTTGTTGCTACCAATGACGTTCATTATACGTATGCGGATGATGAGAAGCCTCATGATATTTTGCTCTGTATACAGACCGCGAAGAAGCTGGCGGATGAAGAGCGTATGCGCTATGAAGGCGGACAGTATTACGTGAAGAGCGAAGAGGATATGAAAGCCTTGTTCCCTTATGCTTGGGAAGCGGTGGAAAATACGCAGAGAATTGCGGACCGGTGTCATGTGGATATTGAGTTCGGCGTGACGAAGCTGCCACATTTTGAAGTGCCGGAAGGTCATGATTCCCTTTCTTATCTGAATAAATTATGCTACGACGGACTGATAGAAAGATACGGAGAAGTAAACGATGAGCTAAAAGAGCGCCTGGATTATGAGCTCGGCGTTATTCAAAGTATGGGATATGTGGATTACTTCTTGATCGTATGGGATTTCATCAATTATGCGAAACAAAATGATATTATCGTAGGGCCGGGGCGAGGTTCGGCGGCAGGAAGTATCGTAGCGTATTGCTTGAAAATTACGGATATTGATCCTATTAAATATAGTTTGCTGTTCGAGCGTTTCCTGAACCCGGAACGAATCTCCATGCCTGATATCGATATTGACTTTTGTTTCGAGCGCAGGCAAGAGGTTATCGACTATGTGGGTAGCAAGTACGGAGCGGACAAGGTGGTACAGATTGTTACCTTCGGTACGATGGCTGCGAAAGGTGTTATACGCGATGTGGGAAGGGTGATGGATCTTCCTTATGCCTATGTGGATTCCATTGCTAAGATGATACCGAATGAATTGAATATTACGATTGACCGTGCGCTCACCATCAACCCTGAATTCCGGAAGCTCTATGAACAAGATGAACAGATGAAGACCCTTATCGATATGAGCAAGCGCCTGGAAGGACTTCCCAGGCATACGTCTATGCATGCGGCAGGGGTAGTAATTTGCAGCAGACCTGCGGAGGAATTCGTGCCCCTTTCCAGGGGAAGTGATGGTTCTATTACTACTCAGTTTTCTATGAATACGATTGAGGAATTGGGCCTTTTGAAGATGGACTTCCTCGGGCTTCGCACATTGACGGTCATTCAGAATGCAGTACGTCTTGTGGAAAAAGGCCGTGGCATTAAGCTGGATATGCATGGGATTGATTACGATGACAAGGCAGTTCTTTCCTCTATTGGTACGGGAAGGACGGATGGTATTTTCCAATTGGAAAGCGGCGGAATGAAAAGCTTTATGAAGGAGCTCAAGCCCCAGAACCTGGAGGATATCATAGCGGGAATTTCCCTTTACCGCCCGGGTCCCATGGACTTTATTCCCAAATATATTAAAGGAAAGAATAACCATCATGCAATTACTTATTCCTGCCCTCAGTTGGAGCCTATTTTGAATCCTACGTATGGTTGCATTGTATACCAGGAGCAGGTTATGCAGATCGTACGTGATTTGGGTGGATATACTCTTGGCAGAAGTGATTTGTTAAGGAGAGCCATGAGTAAGAAAAAGCAGTCAGTGATGGAAAAGGAGAGAAATAACTTTATCTATGGGAATTCCGAGGAGGGAGTCCCCGGATGCGTGGCTAACGGAATCGATGAGAAGACGGCGAGTCAGCTTTATGAAGATATGATGGACTTTGCCAAGTATGCATTTAATAAGTCCCACGCAGCATGTTATGCGATAGTTTCCTATCAGACTGCATATTTGAAGTATTACTATCCTGTAGAATTCATGGCAGCGTTACTTACTTCCGTTATTGACTTTTCAAGTAAAGTTTCGGAGTATATTATGACATGCCGAAGCATGGGAATTGCTATTTTGCCGCCTGATATTAATGCAGGGGAAGCCGGATTCTCCGTAAGCGGCGGTTCCATTCGCTATGCTTTGACCGCAATTAAAGGTGTTGGCCGCCCTGTTATCGATGCGGTGGTGAAGGAACGTGAAGAAAGAGGACCTTTTGCGAATCTGAATGATTTTATCGTACGGATGTCAGATAAAGATATGAATAAGCGTACCGTGGAAAACTTTATCAAGTCGGGAGCTTTGGATGGACTTGGAGGCACGAGAAAGCAATTTATGAATATTTATGTGCAGGTAATGGATCGTCTGCACCAGGATAAGAAAAATAATATGGCAGGTCAGATTTCACTTTTTGATATCGTGTCCGAAGAAGAAAAGGAAGATTACGAGATTAAAATGCCGGATGTAGGAGAATATTCCAAGGAGATGAGGCTTGCTCTTGAAAAGGAAGTGCTGGGAATTTACGTCAGTGGGCATCCTCTGGAGGAATATGAGGAGATATGGCGGAAAAACACTACGAATACAACAGCAGATTTTATTCTGGATGAAGAGAGTGGTGAGACGAAAGCCAGAGACGGGGAGCCTGTCATTATCGGCGGTATTATAGCGGATAAGAAGATTAAATATACGAAAAATGATAAGGTAATGGCTTTTTTACAGGTAGAAGATTTGGTCGGAACTGTAGAAGTTATCGTTTTCCCCAAGGATTATGAGAGGAATGTCCAGAAGCTAATGGAGGATAATAAGGTTTTCATCAAAGGAAGAGTTTCTGTGGAAGAGGATAAGGATGGGAAGCTTATTTGTGAGAAGATAACCGGATTTGATGAAATCACGAAAAAGTTGTGGATTAAGTTTCCTACCAAAGAAGCCTATGAAGAAGTGGAACAGTCTCTTCTTGCTCTGCTTGCCGCTTCTGACGGTAAGGATGGAGTCTGCATCTATGTGGAAAATCCGAAAGCAGTGAAGAATCTACCTCCTAACCGGAGTGTCAATGCGGATCGGGAGCTAGTGGAAAAGTTGGAAGAATTATATGGAAAAGAAAATATAAAAGTGATGTAAAGACGTACAAAATTGGAAACAGGAAGAAAAAACATTGAAAACGGTATGGAAACAAGGTAGAATGTAAGAGGTTAATTTATCGATCAAGCATCTGCGAAACCGGATGGAAGAGGTGTAAAAATGGCAAAAGAAATTAAGACAATCGGAATATTGACAAGTGGCGGTGATGCGCCGGGTATGAATGCTGCGATTCGTGCAGTGGTAAGAAAATCATTAGCCAATGGAGTAAAGGTGAAAGGTATTAAAAAAGGCTATCAGGGACTTTTGAATGAAGAAATTATAGATTTGGAGAGAAATAGTGTTTCCGATACGATCCAAAGAGGCGGTACGATTCTCGGAACAGCGCGTTGCGCTGAGTTCAGGACAGAAGAAGGTCAAGCGAAGGCGGCTGATATATGTAGAAAGCATGGAATCGATGGTGTCGTGGTAATTGGCGGAGACGGTTCCTATCGGGGAGCTCAGGATCTTTCGAAGCAAGGAATCAATACTGTTGGAATACCGGGAACCATCGACCTGGATATTGCTTGTACCGACTATACGATTGGATTCGATACGGCAGTCAATACAGCGATGCAGGCCATCGATAAGGTGCGGGATACTTCATCCTCTCATGAGCGATGCAGTATTATCGAAGTAATGGGAAGAAATGCAGGATTCATCGCTTTATGGTGCGGTGTGGCAAACGGTGCAGAGGATATCCTCCTTCCAGAAAAATATGATTATAACGAACAGAGCATCATCAATAATATTATTAATAATAGAAAAAGAGGAAAGACCCATCATATCATTATCAATGCAGAGGGTATAGGGCATTCTACCTCCATGGCGAGAAGAATTGAAGCGGCAACCGGTATTGAGACGAGGGCTACGATTTTGGGCTATATGCAAAGGGGCGGAAGTCCTACTTGCAAGGATCGCTTCTATGCATCCATAATGGGAGCTTATGCTGCGGATCTCATTTGTGAGGGCAAGAAGACGAACCGGGTAATCGCTTACCAAAAGGGAGAATTTAAAGATTTCGATATAGAAGAAGCGTTGGCAATGGAAAAAAATATCAATGAATACCAGTTTGAGGTAAGCAGAGCTTTATCGATGTAAATTTAATAAGGGTATCGGACGGTTACAAGTTTTATATGGCGGACTGCATGAAAGTGCTGGTCCGCCTGTTGTAAATAATAGGTGGTAATGGATGATAACGAGTATAACAAATAAAAAGGTGAAAAATATTGTTCAGCTCAATAAGAAGGCAGGACAGAGACGAAAAGAGGGCGTTTTTATTGCTGAAGGGATAAAGATGTTCCTGGAGGCGCCGGACTCCTATATTCAGGAAGTCTACGTATCGGAAAGCTTTTTAAGGTCTCTTGGAGAAGGAGAGAAAAGCAAAAGTACATCCGTAGGGGAAGCGGCAACGGCTGTGCGGGAAAAGTTAAAACGGTGCGGTTATGAAACCGCTAACGATGATGTCTTCACCAAAATATCGGATACCCAGACGCCGCAAGGGATATTATGCATTTTAAAGCAGTTTCATTATTCCTTTGAGGATATAATGAAAAAAGAAGGCATTCCTCTCTTTCTTATGTTAGAATCACTACAAGATCCCGGCAATCTGGGTACGATTATACGTACAGGAGAAGGCGCGGGGGTGACAGGAGTGATTATGAGTAAGGATACGGTGGATATCTACAATCCGAAGACAATACGCTCTACGATGGGATCGGTATATCGTGTCCCTTTTCTTTATGTGGAAGATATAGTGCAGACGGTAGAAAAGTTAAAAAGAAACGGGATTCAGACATATGCAGCTCATTTGAAAGGGGAAAAAAGCTATTATCAATGTGATTATAGGAGCGGTGCCGCTTTCCTGATCGGGAATGAAGGAAACGGGTTATCTGCGGCATTAGCTGAGACGGCGGATGAATATATTAAAATTCCCATGAAGGGGGAAGTGGAGTCGCTGAATGCTGCGGTGAGTGCTTCGCTTCTGGTCTATGAGGTGACACGCCAGAGAGAGGGTATTTGAAAGGAGATAGTGTGAAAAATGAACTTTTCACACGCAAATTTGTGCCTGCGGCTCAAAGTTTGCAGGCTGTGAGAAAGGCATGGTTATTAAAATGAAAATAGGATTTATCGGACTTGGAAATATGGCTAAAGCTATTATCGGGGGAATGTTGCGGGAAAATATCGTATTGCCGGAGGATATTCTCGGTTCAGCGAAGACTGTTTCTACGATGGAACGGATAAAGGAAGAATTCGGTATTCATGTTGTAAATGATAATAGGCAAATAGCGGCAGAATCTGAAGTTATTGTTCTGGCGGTGAAACCGATCTTCTTCCCTGAGATTATCGAAGAGATCAAGGATGAAATTACGTCAGACAAGCTTATTATCAGTATTGCAGCAGGTAAGACGATGGAATGGATCGAGAAAAGTTTTGCCAAGGAAGTGAAACTAATCCGTTGTATGCCGAATACCCCGGCACTCGTGGGAGAAGGCTGTACAGCGGTATGTACGAATGCCGGAGTGACGAAAGAGGAGGAAGAATTTTGCCTGAGGCTTATGGGAAGCTTCGGGAAGGCAGTATCGATTCCGGAGCGTCTGATGGATGCCGCCGGAGCCGTTTCCGGTAGTTCTCCTGCCTATGTATTTATGTTCATTGAAGCTATGGCAGATGGGGCAGTAGCGGCCGGAATGCCCAGAAAGCAGGCATATGAATTCGCAGCCCAAGCGGTACTGGGAGCGGCGAAGATGGTATTGGAGACAGGAATCCATCCGGGAGAGCTGAAGGATATGGTCTGCTCCCCGGGAGGTACAACGATTGAAGGTGTTAGGGTACTGGAAGAAAGAGGGATGCGTTCTGCTATTATGGAGGCACTCGGAGCCTGCGTGGAGAAATCCCAAAGGTTGTAAAACTATGAAACAAATTATAATTATTTTGTAATAATTATGGAGAAATACGGAAAAAAGTCCTATCAATTTCGGCTTAAATCTTGTATAAGAATTAGAAAAATGGCATAAACTTGACAATAACTGCTTCATTTGTTATTATTATTCCCGTAATAAATTTAACAAATTTGTAATAATTACATATGATAGCAGAAAGGAAGTGTTTTGTATCGATTGCTTTTGATACAAGATATAGACTTGGAGGGAATAAAAATGTCAAGAAATAAAAAGCCTATTTATGCTTTGTTAAGTATATTGCTTGGTCTGATGTTAATGTTAGCGGAGGATAGGAGCATTACAGTTATAGCAAGTGATAATACGCAAGGCAGCAAGGAATATCTGGAATCATTGAATGCCGGAGTTGCTAAGATTCTTAACCCCAGTATGGAGCTTGGCGCGGAAAAGGATGTAAAAGATACGTCAGGAAGCGTTACGGAAGCAAACGATGCTATTGAGGCTTCGACGGAAGGTATAACAATTGAAGAAGGAAAAGAGCTTGCATTAAAAGAAGGTAATTTAAATGCGGACACATTAAGGCGTGATAATGCAGCAGGAGACGCAGCATCAAAAGCAGAGACTCCAAAAGCATCATCGAACCTTGTAATGGCGGATGTACAGAATGCCTTGAATGTGAGAATGGAAGCGGACGAAGAGTCTGAGAAAGTCGGTCTGTTATATAAGGACTGTGGCGGCAGGATATTAGAGCGCAAGGAAGGGTGGACGAAATTACAATCCGGTGATCTGGTAGGCTGGGCCAAGGACGAATACCTCTTCTTCGATGAGGAAGCCGAGAAAATGGCAGAAGAAGTGGGGAATCTGATCGTAACAATAGAAACGGATGCCTTGCGGGTTCGTAAGGAGCCGAGTGTAGATGCCGGCGTATATGTGTTAATGGCACAAGATGACGAGCTGGAAGTGATTGAAGTTATTAATGATGAGTGGATTAGCGTTGCATATGACGATGAAATAGGTTATGTCTCCTCAGAATTCGTAGATTTGGATTTCCATATTGATGAAGGTGAGACCATGAGTGCGATTCAGGCGAGAGAAAAGGCAGAAGCAGAGGCCAAAGCGAAGCGCACGGCCAACCAGGGGGCAGTTGTTGTGGGAGCAGATGATACAAGACTCCTCGCTGCTTTGATCTACTGTGAAGCGGGCAATCAGGGATATGAAGGCCATCTGGGAGTAGGAGCTGTTGTAATGAACCGTGTACGGAGCGGTGCATATCCCAATTCTATTACCGGAGTGATTTATGCTTCAGGGCAGTTTCCGCCGGCGCTTAATGGGAAAGTTGCGAGAGTTTATGAAGGAAATATTCCGGAAGGCTGTATCAAGGCTGCTCAAGATGCGATTGACGGAGCTACCAACGTAGGAACAGCAACTCACTTTAAACGTGCCGGGGCCCGTGATGGAATTGTAATCGGTGATCATGTATTTTGGTAAAAAGATAAGTGATAAAGGTTTTGTGTGTACGAGGTATACGCAAAACCTTTATTTTATTTATCCTATCTTTCCTATAAGTAATATTGAATAAAACGCTAAAATATAGTAATATAATAGAAGGACATAGAAGGGAGACTGAATATGAATGATACGATTTTGTGGTTGAGTGTGCTGGTTCTGTTTATAATAATAGAGATAGGGACTTTAGGACTTACGACTATCTGGTTTGCGGGCGGCGCGCTTGTTGCAGTAATAGCTTCGCTATTTAATGCTCCGTTAACCCTTCAAGTTGTTTTATTTTTACTGGTGTCACTTGTACTTCTTTATTTTACGAGACCGATTGCGGTGAAGTATTTTAATAAGGACAGGATAAAGACCAATGCGGAGAGTCTTGTAGGGAAGCAGGCGATTGTTACTGGTGAGATTGATAATCTGCAGGGAACAGGACAGGTGACGGTCGGCGGGCTCGAGTGGTCTGCACGGGCATCCAGAGAAGATGTGAGGCTGGCAGTAGGAAGTGTAGTAATGGTAGTGGCTATTAATGGTGTGAAACTTATTGTTGAGGAGAGGAAAGAGGAGGATTAATATGTTAGCAGTAGCGATACTTATAATTATTTTTATTTTACTTGTAATATCTTGTATTAAGATTGTACCTCAGGCGAATGCAGTTGTTCTGGAGAGATTGGGCGCTTACCAAAGTACATGGTCGGTAGGACTTCATTTTAAAATTCCATTTATCGATAAAGTTGCAAAAAAGATAAATTTAAAAGAGCAGGTAGCGGATTTCCCGCCGCAGCCGGTTATTACGAAAGATAACGTAACAATGCGCATCGATACGGTTGTATTTTTCCAGATTACAGACCCGAAACTGTTTGCGTATGGTGTGGAGAAGCCAATCCTGGCAATTGAGAACTTGACGGCAACGACCCTTCGTAACATTATCGGTGATATGGAGTTAGACCAGACTCTCACTTCCAGGGAAATTATTAATACGAAGATGAGAGCGTCTCTTGATTTAGCGACAGACCCGTGGGGGATTAAGGTAAATCGCGTGGAGCTTAAGAATATTATTCCTCCGGCTGCTATTCAGGATGCGATGGAGAAGCAGATGAAGGCAGAACGTGAACGCCGTGAATCTATCTTACGTGCGGAAGGTGAGAAGAAGTCTACGGTTCTCGTAGCAGAAGGTAAGAAAGAATCTGTGATTCTGGAAGCGGAAGCGAATAAGCAATCAGCAATTCTTCGCGCTGAAGCAGAAAAAGAGAAAAGGATTCGTGAATCGGAGGGTGAGGCGGAAGCTATCCTTACCGTACAGAAGGCGACAGCGGACGGTATTCGTATGATACGTGAGGCTGGTGCTGATCAGGCGGTACTTACGCTTAAGAGTCTGGAAGCGTTTGCCAAAGCAGCAGATGGAAAGGCTACCAAGATTATTATTCCTTCTGAGATTCAGGGAATTGCGGGGCTGGTTTCTTCCATGAAAGAAATTAGTACGGATAATAATTCGTAACTATTCAGCAGGTCTGCGCATTTGCTGCGCTGACCGTAAGAAGACCGAACTGTTACAATAATTCTGAAAAATAAAGAAACAAAGTTTATCGGTTCCGGCAGTTGGAAAAAGGTTTCCGACTGCCGGAATTTTATGATACTGTAACGATACCGTCATATTTAGGAAAGGCAGGAAGAAAACATGGACTTAAAGGGACGTCATTTTTTAAAGCTGTTGGATTTCACACCGGAAGAGATTACATATTTGCTGGACTTATCGGCAAAGTTAAAGGAGAAAAAGAAAAAGGGGATACTGACACAATGGCACAGGGGAAAGAATGTGGCACTGATATTCGAAAAAACGAGTACGAGGACGAGATGTGCTTTTGAAGTGGCGGCAAATGACCTTGGAATGGGAACGACTTACCTGGATCCGGCTGGTTCTCAAATTGGGAAAAAAGAAAGTATTGCGGATACGGCAAGAGTGCTTGGCAGTATGTATGAAGGAATAGAGTATCGCGGTTATGGACAGGCGGTTGTTGAAGAGTTGGCGAAATATGCCGGGGTACCGGTATGGAATGGGTTAACGAATGAATTCCATCCCACTCAGATGCTTGCAGACCTTTTGACGATTCGTGAACATTTCGGCTATTTGAAAGGTATCAAATTGACTTATATGGGCGACGCGAGATATAATATGGGGAATTCATTGATGGTAGCATGTGCGAAAATGGGAATGCATTTCACCGCATGTACAGCAGAGAAATATTTCCCTGAGAAATCCCTTGTGGAGGAATGTAAAAAAATAGCGGCTGTTACAGATGCAACGATTACGCTGACCGAAAATGTAGAAGAAGGAACCAAAGGGGCAGATGTTATTTATACGGACGTGTGGGTATCTATGGGTGAACCCGATGAAGTATGGGCAGAACGTATCGATGAGCTTTCCCCTTATCAGGTGAATCGTAAGGTAATGGAAAATGCCGGGGAAAAGGCGGTATTTATGCATTGCCTTCCTGCTTTTCACGATTTGAAGACGGCAATCGGGAAAGAAATGGGAGAAAAGTTCGGTATTACAGAAATGGAAGTGACGGATGAGGTATTCGAATCACCGGCATCTATTGTATTTCAAGAGGCAGAGAATCGCATGCACACGATTAAGGCAGTGATGGCAGCAACGATTGGAGTTTTAGAGGTGGAATGAAAACAGAGATTTTGATACTTCTTCGGGAAAGTACGGAATATGTCTCAGGACAGGAACTTTGTGAACGATTTGGCGTGTCCAGAACAGCGGTCTGGAAAGTTATCAATCAGTTAAAAGAAGAGGGTTACGTCATAGAGGCAGTTCAGAATAAAGGATATAAATTAAAGGAAAATCCGGATGTCCTTTCTTTCAGTGAATTAAAGAGCCGTATTCATAATAAGTGGGCGGGCAATACAATTTATTATTATGATGAAACGGGTTCTACCAATGCCGATGCGAAGCGTTTGGCAGAGGAGGGCGCACCCCATGGAACGATCGCTGTAGCCGATAAGCAGAATGCAGGCAGAGGAAGGCGGGGAAGGGGTTGGTGCTCTCCAGCCGGTAAGGATATTTATTTCACACTCTTGCTACGCCCGGAATTTGCCCCCAATAAGGCATCAGGCCTCACGCTCGTTATGGCGCTGGCTGTTGTGAAGGCTATTTCGGCGCTTGGTAATCTGGAAGCAGGTATTAAGTGGCCGAATGATATCGTCGTAAATGGGAGGAAGGTCTGTGGAATTCTGACGGAGATGAATGTTGAGCCCGAATATATCCAGCATGTAGTAATCGGTACTGGTATTAACGTGAACTTGGACGAGTTCCCCGATGATATTAAGGAAACCGCGACCTCTCTTTATCTGGAGAGTGGAAGACAGTGGCCGCGTGCCGAACTTCTGCAGATGGTACTAAAATATTTTGAAAAATACTACGAAAAATATTTACAGACAGAGGATGTCAGCGGTATTTTAGATGAGTATAATAAACATCTCGTTAATTATAATAAAGAAGTAAGAGTATTGGATCCCAAAGGTGAATTCCACGGAATTGCAAGAGGAATTAATGCAATGGGAGAGCTGTTGGTGGAACTTGAAGATAAGAGGATCGTGGAAGTGTATGCGGGGGAAGTATCGGTGCGGGGACTCTTTGGATATGTTTAAAAGATATATAATTGATATAAAGTTTATATGTGATTTATTTAGGTTGGGAGGGATTTCCCATGGCAGCTTTAGTTTTCCTTCCGTGCGCGCAGTTGTCATTTTCTAAATGAAATGGAGGGACTTTTGATAGTGTCCGGGGCGGAAGCAAGGTACATCCTTGTACCGTGCTTCCTAAACGTCGCATCCATGCGCCGTTTGCCCTGGGTTCCGAGCATTTCATTAAGAAAATATAAACTGCTTGCGAAGGGAAAGAAAACTAAACTGCCCCGGGAAATCCGGCTAGCGTTATCGAAATACGTGTAAATGAGTGAGGTTATGGATTTTGTAATTATATATCTTTGTTGGTTGAACGAGTGTGAAAGGAGTATTTTCAACTGGATATGGAAGAGAATAGAATTGTTTTATGCGGTGCGAATTCCTATGAGCAGAAATATTATTTTAATGAGAAATTCGCCGGGATTCCACAGTCGATTAAGGATGAGTTGCATATTATCTGTGTGCTTTTTACGGAAGAGGTCGGCGGAATCTTTACTGTCGTATTTGAAGAGGATGGTAATGTTGCGATAGAAACTAATTTTGCCGATGATGATTTTCTATATGACGAGATAAGCAGCGGATTGATGGTAGGAAAGATAAAAAACAGCAGGCAGGAGCTGTTCGAGTCCCTAAGCCTGTATTATCGGATTTTTATTTTACAGGAAGATGTTGTATTAGACTAATAGTAATAATAGAAAAAGTGCTGTAGGAAAAGGAGAATAATTGGGAAGATGATACTTGCAATCGATGTAGGCAATACAAATATAACCTGTGGTGTATATAAAGAAAAAGAGCTTTTAACAACGTTTCGCATGACTACGAAGCAAGCCCGGACTTCTGATGAATACGGCATGAATATTATGGAGTTGTTGAAGATAAATAATGTACGTAAAGAAGATCTTGAGGGAACGATTATAGCCAGCGTTGTCCCTAATGTTATGCATTCCCTGACAGGGGCAGTAACAAGGTATTTAGGTACACCGCCCATTATTGTCGGCCCGGGAGTGAAGACAGGGATCAAAATCATTACGGAGAATCCAAGGGAAATCGGGTCGGACCGTATCGTGGATGCGGTAGCGGCATATGAAACATATGGAGGCCCTGTATTGGTAATCGATTTCGGTACAGCTACGACCTATGACCTCGTAACGGCGGATGGATGCTTTGCGGCGGGAATAACGGCGCCGGGAATTCGTATCAGTGCAAAAGCATTATGGGAGGATACGGCAAAGCTGCCGGAGGTAGAGATTAAGAAGCCGAAGTCCATTTTGGCTCAGGAGACGATTTCGAGTATGCAGGCCGGACTTGTATATGGGCAGATTGGTCAGACGGAGTATATTGTAGGACAAGTGAAGAAGGAAAGCGGTTATGAGAATCTGAAGGTAGTTGCCACAGGAGGGCTTGGCCGATTGATATCGGAAGAAGCGGAAAGCATCGGCATCTATAACAGTACACTGACGATGGATGGATTACGGATAATTTATGAGAAGAATAGGAAATAATAATGGTGAATAGATTAAAGAAGCTGAAGATAGGAAATGTAGAGCTTGAAAATAATATGATACTAGCTCCCATGGCAGGTGTTACCGACCTGCCATTCCGTCTGCTATGTAAGGAGCAGGGAGCAGGTCTTTTATGTATGGAGATGGTGAGCGCCAAAGCAATTATGTATCAGAATAAAAATACAGAGGAGCTGCTTGCCATCGATCCTAAAGAGCTTCCTGTATCTCTACAGCTTTTTGGCTCGGATCCGGATATTATCAGTGAGATGGCGAAGAGGATAGAAGAAAGGCCTTTTGCTATATTGGATATTAATATGGGTTGTCCGGTGCCCAAGATAGTGAATAACGGAGAAGGATCTGCCCTGATGAAGAATCCTGCCCTGGTGGAACAAATTGTGTCGAAGACGGTAAAGGCGATAAGAAAACCTGTCACTGTTAAGATCAGAAAAGGTTTCAATGAGGAAAATGTGAATGCAGTGGAGGTGGCCAAGGCAGCCGAAGCGGCAGGAGCCAGTGCGATTGCGGTGCATGGAAGAACGCGGGTGCAGTACTATTCAGGGAAGGCAGATTGGGATATTATTGCAAAAGTGAAGGAGAGTGTAAGTATTCCTGTTATTGGTAATGGAGATATCATCGATGGAAGGTCTGCAGTACAATTGATGGAACAGACAGGTTGTGATGGTGTAATGATAGGGCGCGGGGTTAGGGGGAATCCCTGGATTTTCCGGGAAATCAGGGCGTATATGGAGACGGGTGAGAATCTTGCGCCGCCAACATCGGAAGAAGTGAGAGATACGATTCTGCGTCATGCAGAGCTTCAACTAGAATGTAAAGGAGAATATGTTGGTATCAGAGAGATGCGCAAGCATGTTGCCTGGTATACTGCCGGTTATCCTCATTCTGCCAAATTCAGACAAAGAGTAAATGAAATGGAAAGCTTTGATGATTTAAAAAGAGGTATTGAGGCAATCGGCTTTTAAAAAGTAAATCCAGGTATAAGAGAAAGTACAGTTTCATATTCTGTTTAAAATGCAGATAATGCTTAAAAACACATTGTATAACAAATTGTATTTAAAATGAGTATTTAGGCAGGATGATAGATGGAATTGGATAAGAAAATCGTATATTTTTATTTAAAAAAAGAAAGCAGTGCCAAAAAGCATTTCTGGAGTTCCGTCCAAATGCCTTGCATTCGTAGCGATATGGAGGAGTACGAGCTGCTTCTCTATGAGGTACCGGAATTTTTTTGTGGGAAATGGGGGAAAAAGGGAAAGTCGGGGGAGTCTTGGAAGAGGGAACAGCTTCTTGAACTTCTTAAAGAGAAGCTGGAGGAGCCGGGAATTGTAGATTATTATTTGCAACCTGCTTTGAGCCAAATGATGGAAATTGAGGAGAAACTCCCTCCTGAAATTCTGCTTCGTCAGGTGATGAAACAAAATCTTTGCTGGGAGTATCTATTTGTAATCGGTTCGGAAGATCAGGCGGATGGATGTGAGGCAGAGGAACAAAAAAGGCTTCTTTTCGCCTTGTTGCAAGAATATTTTTCACGTATTAATCATCTGACAGTAGTGACTGACAACCCTAGGATATATGCGGAAATCGCCGATTATGTCTATGAGGAATATGGGATACCGACCGCCTACGCGTCCAAGTTGGAGAAACGTATAGGAAAGAGTAAGAAAACGACTGTTCTGGATATTAGATATCGTTATTTGCCTCCATATGCATCGATACCGACGGAGGCAACGTATATCGATTTTTGGTCGGAAGAGGAAAAGAGAGAGAGGCTTCAAATGAAGCGAAGGGATGTCAGATATCTGTCAACAGTGAAATTCCTTGACACTCTGGCGAAAAATGGGTACAATACTAGAGTTAATCAGACCCATAAGCAGAAAGAGAAGAAATAGAAATTTGTGGATAACGAGTAATAAGCACTCGTAGGAAGGGTGATCGAAAATGGAAGAAAAGAAGAATATTTTAACTTATGAAGGCTTGAAAAGATATGAGGATGAGCTTCATGATTTAAAAGTGGTAAAAAGACAGGAAGTAGCGCAGAAAATTAAAGAAGCCAGGGAACAAGGTGACCTATCCGAGAACGCAGAATACGATGCAGCTAAGGATGAACAGCGCGATATCGAAGCAAGAATTGAAGAGCTGGAAAAGATATTGAAGAATGCTGAAGTTGTCGTAGAAGATGAAGTTGATCTGGATAAGATTAACATTGGTTGTAAAGTAAGAATCTTCGATATGGAATATAATGAGGAATTAGAATATAAAATTGTTGGATCTACGGAAGCAAATAGCCTAAAGGGTAAAATCTCCAATGAATCACCGGTAGGGAAGGCTTTAATCGGTGGTAAAATCGGGGATATAGTCAGCGTGGAGACACAGGTTGGTTTAATACAATATAAGGTACTCGAAATTCAGCGTTCCAGCAACTAACTAAATTATCGCTTTTAGTACCGTTGGAAAAATAAAGAGAAAAGGAGTGGCGGAAGTGGAAGAAACACAGAATGTACAAGGGCAGCAGCAGGGACAGCAGCAAGAACTGCAAGATATTAACCAGCTGTTAAAGGTAAGAAGAGAGAAGCTTGCGGCATTGCAGGAAAATGGAAAAGATCCTTTCCAAATCATGAAATATGATGTGACCCACCATAGTATTGATGTAAAAAATAATTTCGAAGCATTAGAAGGCCAGAAGGTATCCATAGCGGGACGTGTTATGTCCAAACGTATTATGGGAAAAGCTTCGTTTTGCAATATACAGGATTTAGAGGGAAATATTCAGTCATATGTGGCAAGAGATAGCCTTGGCGAAGAAGCTTACGCGGACTTTAAGAAGTATGATGTAGGCGATATTGCCGGTATAAAAGGTGAAGTATTTAGGACGAAGACGGGAGAAATCTCTATTCATGCAGAAGAGATTACTCTGCTTTCCAAGAGTCTCCAAATCCTTCCTGAAAAATATCACGGGCTTGTTAATACAGATATTCGTTATCGTCAAAGATATACAGACCTTATTATGAATGAGGAAGTGAAACGTACTTTCGTGAAAAGGTCTCAAATTATCAGTTCTATCCGCCGTTATTTGGATGGACAGGGATTCCTGGAGGTAGAAACCCCTATGCTCGTTTCCAATGCGGGCGGAGCGGCTGCAAGACCCTTCGAAACCCACTATAACGCTTTGGATGAGGAAGTGAAGCTTCGTATCTCCCTTGAATTATATTTAAAAAGACTGATTGTAGGCGGCATGGAGAGAGTATATGAAATCGGAAGGGTATTCCGTAATGAAGGACTCGATACGAGACACAATCCGGAATTTACTTTGATGGAATTATACCAGGCATATACCGACTATCACGGCATGATGGATCTTAGCGAGAATCTGTATCGTCATGTGGCTCAAGAGGTGCTTGGAACAACGACAATTCAGTATGGCGATGTGGAAATCGATTTAGGAAAGCCTTTCGAGAGAATTACAATGGTAGATGCCGTTAAAAAGTATACAGGCATTGACTTCGATCAAATAGCAACGACAGAAGAAGCGAAAAAGCTTGCGGACGATAAAGGTGTTCACTACGAAGCCAGACATAAAAAGGGCGATATCCTAAGCCTATTCTTTGAAGAATTCGTAGAGGAACATTTGGTGCAGCCTACTTTCGTTATGGATCATCCGATTGAGACTTCTCCGCTTACGAAGAAAAAGCCGGGACATCCTGAGTATACAGAGCGCTTCGAGTTGTTCATTACTTGCCGTGAGATGGCAAATGCATACTCCGAGTTAAATGACCCTATTGACCAGCGTGAACGCTTCCTGGCACAGGAAGAGCTTAAGGCACAAGGCGACGAAGAGGCCAATAGTATTGATGAGGACTTCCTGAATGCACTTGAAGTAGGTATGCCTCCGACAGGTGGAATTGGATTCGGTATTGACCGTATGGTTATGCTCTTAACTAATTCACCTGCAATTAGGGATGTATTGCTCTTCCCAACCATGAAGACTTTGGATAAATAAAGTCAGTAAAATCAAGGGTTCAAGGATTGGAAAATTAATTTGACCAATTTTTAACCAAGAAAATAAGCGGTCGTAAGAAAATACGTGAAACAGTGTACAGTTAGGTTTTGAAATCTAATTTAATATTATTAGCACTACTAAGAGGATATTTTCTAAAGAAATTTAGAAAATATTCTCTTTTCGCGTTATGTGAAATAGTCAAAAGAAGTTTAATGAAAGAATGGAAATTATGATGAAAAATCAGCAGAATAAGAAAAAGATCAGCAAATGTGTTTGATATTTAGAGGGCGCAGAAATTTAACGGAATGAGATTATCAAAGTTTCAACAGTCGGCCAAGGATGCAAGGACTAGTTATGAAGTTGGGAAGATGCACTCAACTTTGTAAGACTTTGGAAAGAATAACTGATTGAAATTGTGGGATAATAATGGTATAATTAATCCATTGTTAAGGAGGTGCATACTATGCCACAGATTATTCCAATTAAAGATTTGAAAAACACTTCTGAAATTTCAGAAATGTGCCATAAAGCAGATGAGCCAATCTATATTACAAAAAATGGATATGGAGATATGGTTATTATGAGTATGGAAAACTATGAAGATACTATTCGTAAACTTAGTATATATAGAGAATTGGAAGTATCAGAGCAGCAGATTGTAGAAGGAAGAACGAAAGATGCAAGAAGTTCACTTAGTTCTATGAAGGAAAAATATGGCTTATAGACTTATTATCACAGAAAGAGCAGAGGAATTACTTGACCAGTGCGTTTATCATATTTTGTATAAATTCAAGAATGGACCTGCAGCAAAACATTTATTGGATGGAATTGAATCTCTGCAATCCGTAAACTGAAATGGATTATCTTCCAGCCTGTTATACAACTTATTCTTTTCTGAAAAGCAAAGGATATAAAGAAGCAGTGGTTTTGGACATGGAATACATTATTATTTTTCGTGTGGAAGAGGATATTGTCTATGTTATTGGTATTTTTCATCAGTTAGAGAATTATAAAGAGAAGTTATAAGGGGAAGCATCAGGCCGTCAAAAATCTGGTGCTTTTTTCATGTTTTGCAGTTGGTAAAGGGACACCGGTAGTTACACAGCCACTTGAGAACTTAAAGACATTTGTCATTGCAGTTATCGGTGCAGCAGGTGTCATGATGGCAGGCGTTTCTACCGTATTAACATTCTTAGGATTCTGAGAATGGCAGCCAGAGAATGCGAGGCAGGCTCGGCCTCGCAGAGATGAAGGAAGAAGGTGAAGAACAAGGATGGATATTTTTAACCTTTATGATAAGATTCTGTCTTTGTTAGGAATGATGTTCTGATTTTGAAATAATCAGATATCTTTAGTATTTTCGATGTTGTGACAGTCTCTCATAGATTCTAAGGGTAATGGATCCTGGCAGCTATTCAGGGGATTGAACTAATCCTTGTAGTGGTGGGGTTGTTATAGTAGCTCTGTTCTTTGTAATCGGGTTCTGTTCGGAGCGTGTGGATGTCAGGGAAAAGATGCGTTTGAAGTTATCTTAAAGGTGCTGATAAGAGTTGCATTAGCCAAATGGCTTGTTGCAAATAATGTGACGACTATGAAAGCATTTTTTACTTTCATTGGCAATCTTCTATTGGCTGGAACGGGCACAACATTATCCATTGATAGTACACAGTATATTTCATATTTTTAAAGATTCTGATTATTGTGCCGCTTGGAGAATTGTATTTTCAATGTTGGGCGGAAACAGAACAGTCAGCCACACGGTGGTGACTTACGGTAAATACTTCTTATTTACCGTGGCAATGACAGTAGGCAGCATGAAAGGTGCTTAGGCTACTCACAAGCATGAAAAGAAATGTGCAAAATATGGAAATCTGTTGAAAATATTCGTGTATAAGAATATACTAAAAAGGTATATGTTGTAGCTTTGATGGAGGAAAAACAATGGAATATTTAACTACAGCAGCAACTTCTACATCGTACATTTTCAGGTATTGTACTCTTTGGACATAGAACCACATGTAATAAACTTTTTATCATATCTTCATCAGATATTTCCCTTTCGACCAGGACATCCGCATCAAGTACTTATATCATCCGATATTTTATGAATGATTGGCTTGATGTCTGTCCCCATGTATACTATTCCTCGTTTATCTTCTTTTTCAACCGGCGCGGATCTTTGGGCTTTTCTACATTTTCTGGAATCAGCCAAATCTTCCCTTTTATTACCGCTCCTTCAAATCTTCCTTCTTTACAATAAATAGCCACTCTTCTTTGAGAGATGTGCCACTTTTCTGATTAATTTTAATGAAGAACAAATGATAGAAAATGGGGCTTATATTTATAATCAACGGGCTAAGATAGAAAAAATAGCGGAAGAGATTTGTGGACAAGGCTTTGATTTATTGTTTTTCACCTCCTCAGGAGGTTCTCTGGCGATGATGCAGCCTTTTGAACACATGATAAATAATATGTCCGAAATAAATGTAGGAAGTATGTTGTCAGCGGACTTGCTGCTGACAGGGTATAATCGGTTGAGCGACCGTTCGGTAGCATTTCTCACCTCGAAGTCAGGGGACACCAAGGAAACGCTCCGGGCAGCGGAACATTTGAAGGGACGAGGAGTTCGACTGGTATCGGTAGTCGGAGTGGAGGAGTCACCTCTGGAAGAAATATCGGATTACAGCATTGTATACAAAGAGGGACGTCCCCAGGAGCTGGTCTTTTACCTCTTAATCGGAAAAATATTATATATTCAGGGAGCCTTTCCCGATTACCCGCAATTTGCTGAGGAGCTTCGTAATTTGCCGTCGGCATTGGTACAGGTAAGGAAGGCGGCGGATGAAAAGTGTAAGAAATATGCCGCCGATTATCATAAAGAACCGTATAATATATGGATTGGATCGGGAGATCTTTGGCCCACCGCCTATTCTTATTCTATGTGTGTATTGGAGGAATCCCAGTGGATTCGAACTAAATCCGTCAGCTCGCCGGAGTTTTTCCACGGCACTCTGGAGCTTTTAGAGGAGGATGTCTGTGTGACACTGCTGTTAACCGAGGGACCGACAAGACTGCTGGATGAACGGGTAAAGAGGTTTGCCGGACAGCATACGAAGAAGCTTACCTGCTTTGATACAAAAGACTATCAGCTCCCCGGAATCAGCAAATGCTTCCGATGTTACCTATCGCCGGTAGTTATGGCGGCGGTTCTTCAGAGAATCAGTAAGAATATCGAGGTAATTACAAACCATTCTCTGGATATCAGAAGATATTATAGAAAGAGTGATTATTAATTATGAAGATATTAGGTTTAGGCGATAATGTAATCGATTATTATACGAATCTGAATGTGATGTATCCCGGCGGTAATGCAGTCAATGTAGCTGCTCACGGTGCGTTATTGGGGCAGCAGGCGTCCTACCTGGGGAATCTCGGGGAAGATTCTTTCTCGGATTGTATCCGTACTTCTTTACATAAAGTAGGAGTCGATATATCCCGCTGTATCACAATACCCGGAGGAACGACAAAATGCTGCTATTATGAGGTCGTGGAAGGAGAACGGAGCTTCGTTCGCTTAGATTTGGGGAATCAATGGTCCGGTCCGCTGACGATTGGAACGAAGGAACTGGAATTCATGGAGCAGTTCGATGTCATTCACAGCAGCTGTAATGCGAAGATGGAAGATGAAATATATAAATTGAACGAATTATCCGCGCTTGTAACCTTTGATTTTTCCACGAAAGAGAAGTACCGGACACCGGATTATCTGCACAAAGTGGGACCTTATGTTGAATTGGCGTTATTCTCCTGTGACTATGATACCGAAGAGGAGGCCTATAAATTTGCGAAGAAAATCATGGAATACGGTCCGAAGAATGTATTAATTACCCAAGGCAGCAAAGGGCAGTATTTCTATAACGGCAGCGAACTGATCGGGGGTGCGATGCAGTACCGGGAGCCTGTAGACACCATGGGTGCCGGGGATTCTTTTGTCGCCGCTCTGGTGGTAGAATTATTCAATCAGGGGTGGCGGAAGGGAAAAAAAGCGGAGAGAACGGCTATTCAGGCTGCGCTTAGCAAGGCAGCAGAATATTCGGCAGATAACTGCATGGTGGCAGGAGGGTTTCCGGTAGAATAATCGATAAAATTCAATAGATATAATGATATCCAGGCCGGACATTATCCGCGGACACTAAGCAAATATCCAAAGAACATGTAAATAAATAATATGAGCAAAAAGATAGCCGGTATAAATAACTAGCTATCTTTTTCTGTGTAGGCAGGCATCTAATATAATTAATATGTTTTACAATATGTAGTGCAGCTTGCAGACGGAAAAGTTAATATTGTGTAATCGATTGAAAAAGCAATACAAGAAAATGAATTTAACTATCTGGTTTCCAATTATTTGCATTACGTACCGTTAAGGCTAATAGATAGAATAAATATATTTGTTATAGTTGGACATGACTTTATTGTGTTTTCTAATTTATCCATGTCCAATTCTTCATACGATTTTACAAAGGCTTTCTTATTTTGTATCTCGAATACTTCGGGGTAATTTTTTGCACAGAGAGTACAACCCATACAGGCATCCCGATTGATGTGAAGCCCCGCTTGTGTCAGCACTTTGCCCTGCAAGTCCTTATCTTTTATCATTTTGTCAGCTATCCAGGAAAAAATGATGATAGAAATAATGGTCAGTATCCACCGAATAGCCATGAATTTTTACTATGATAATCATTTCTATTACCTCCTTAAATTAGGAGATAGCAGGTTCCGCCAATTATACCACTGCCCAGCATGATAAAGATAGGGTTCAGCTTAAACCGCCGTAGCAGGAAAAACCCGGCTGCAAATAGAGAAACGGCGATGAAGTCAATAGAGGTTATATTCTCAGTGAAGCCATCTGTCCCCCAGAACGCCAGCACAAGAATGGACATCCCTGCCGACAGAATCAGGGCGACCACTGTGGGCCGCAAGCCCGCAAGCACGCCCCTTATTACCGCCATCTCATTGTATTTGTTGTATAGCCATGCCAGCAGCAACACAATGAAACATGAGGGCAGGATACAGCCCAAGGTAGATACTAAGGCCCCACCCACGCCTGCGATTCGGGTTCCCACGAATGTGGCCGAGTTGATAGCGATGGGACCCGGTGTTGTTTCTGAAATGGTGATAAGATCTGTAAATTCCGTAAGAGAAAGCCAGTTGTGGAGATCAACCACCTGATTTTGTATCAACGGCATAGCAGCCATGCCACCACCAAAACTGAACAAACCGATTTGAAAGAAACTCCAAAATAGTTGCAGATAAATCATATCTTATATGTGCTCCTTTCCGGTTCGTTTGTCATGCAGGCTCACCAATGCCCCCAGAGTACCGCAGAATAGAATAATGTAAATGATGTTAATATGCAGGAAAAAGTATACGGCGAAAGTCCCTGCCATGATGAGAATGGGCAACCACTTTTTTGCCTTGATGATATTGCCGCCCATTATGAATACTACATCGAAAATTACTGCACATACGCCGGCCATCATGCCCTTGAGCACGGCGCTCACGATGGCATTGTCACGAAAGGCGGCGTAGAACAATGAGATGACGGAGAGGATGATGAACGGTGGCAACGCGGTGCCAAGGATCGCCACCAGTGCGCCTGATAAGCCCATTATCCGCCAACCTACCAGAATGGAAGCATTGACTGCCATTGCTCCTGGCGAGGATTGGGCGATTGCTGCCATGTTCAGCATTTCCTCTTCCTCCAGCCATGCCAATTCATCCACAAATTTTTTCTTCATCAATGGGATGATGACATACCCACCGCCAAAAGTGAAAGCACTTAGAAAGAACATAGATTTGAATAGCTTAAAATAATTTTTTAGATTTTTTTCCACAGATATCCTCCTTTACTATATACATTATAAGCCTTGCCTTCATATAATAAAAATAGTATTATTATATGAATATCATAGCTATTTAACCATGTATAGAGAGAAGGAAAGAAATATGACTATTCGGCACTTGAAGATCTTTGTGGCGGTATGTGAAGAAGGCAGTATCACCAAAGCCGGACAAAAACTGTTTATGGCGCAGCCTACTGTCAGCTTTGCAGTGTCGGAGTTGGAAAAGCACTATGGAGTCAAGTTGTTTGACCGGCTCTCCAAGCGGCTATATTTGACTGATGCCGGAAGGAAACTACTGCCTTATGCACAGCACATCGTTTTGATGTTCGACGAAATGGAAGTCGAAGCACAGAATTTAGATAGTAGAGGCACTCTGCATATCGGGACTAGTATAACCATAGGAAATTATCTAATACCGGGTTTGTTGAAATCCTTTGCCAAAAACCGACCTGGTATAGCCGTAAAAATGCAGGTGGACAATTCCAAAAAAATTGAGCAATCTGTATTGAACAACCAAATCGATCTGGGTCTAATAGAGGGGGTGGCTCACAGTTCACAGCTTGTCAGTGAGGCGTTCCGGGATGATGAGTTGGTGTTAATATTTGCCCCTGGCCATCATTGGGAGACGCAGATATCGGTGACACCGGGCCAGTTGAAAGAGGAACCCTTTCTGATGCGGGAGAGTGGCAGCGGAGGACGTGAGATATTGGAAAGTGCCCTGCTGTTGCATGATATCGATATCGAACCCGCATGGGAAAGCATCAGCACTCAGGCCATAGTGCAGGCAGTAGTCAATGGTCTGGGGGTAGCCGTATTGCCCCTCATGCTGGTGGAACCCCTTCTGGTGCAAGGCAGCCTTATCAGCAGGCCGATTGAAGGGATGTCCCTCAAACGGAAGTTTTTCATCATCCACCACAAAAACAAATACATCACAGGCATCATGCGAGAGTTTATTAGCCTGTGCCATGTTGAGGGAACAGATTGAATTGTTTTCCAGTGTAGAACAAAGAGAAAAACAAAGGAAAATGGATAAAGCAGTGGATACCATTAAAAGAAGATATACTATAATTGAATATCTAAATAATGGTGTAATAAGGCTCGCATCTAGGATTACAATAATATGGTGGTCTAAATCCTATTTCTGGTAATTCAAATGTATGATTATTAGCTGTATACACTACTCCTACTTTAGCATCAGAATCATATACTAAAAGTAAGTTTACATCCTTACAGGTATTATCGTGTAACACAATCGATGTCTCCAATCTTTTTTAGTCACTTATATTCATAGTATATTAAATAACTTAATAATTGATAGTAAAATCAATATAGAAATCTGAAAAGTATACACTGCAAGGCCTTAGTAGCATAAAATAATGTTAAGATGTTTTCTGAGGACAATATTAAATTGGAAGGTAATCAATTTTACAGCATTAAAAATAAGGAACAGGATTATCCCATGTATCCTAATTACGGGAAAATAACACAATATGAAGAGGTTCCGATTGCAGTACCTGAACAACGTCAAATACGACAGCCTGGCCTTGAAAAGTTAATGTTACCAAGGCCGATTATAGAAAACTGTAATTATATAGGAAGTGGAAAGCTAAAAGATAAAGTTGCACTTATAACAGGTGGTGATAGTGGTATTGGTGCAGCCATAGCAATATCTTTTGCCAAAGAAGGTGCAGATGTTGCCATTTCCTATTTAGACGAGCATGAGGACGCTCATCGAACGAAAAAGAGAGTCGAAGAATTAGGACGGAGATGCTTACTTTTACCTGGAGATTTAAGGGTAAAAGAACAGTGTATTTTTATCGTTGATAAGACGATTAAAACCTTTGGTAAGCTTAATATTTTATGCAATCATGTAGGCATACAATTTCAACAGTTAAGCCTACTTGATATCTCAGACGAACAGTTTGATGATACCTTTAAAGTTAATATATATTCACATTTCTATACTACGAGAGCTGCACTCCCCCATTTAAATCCAGGTGATTCAATCATCAATACAGCATCCGTTGTAGCTTATTATGGCAATGATCAACTAATTGATTATAGTGCATCGAAATCTGCTATCGTCGGCTTCACCCGTGCACTTGCCAATAATCTGGTAAGTAAAGGTATCCGTGTGAACGCCGTTGCCCCCGGGCGGGTATGGACTCCGTTAATCCCTTCTAGCTTTTCTGCAGATACCGTTACTCAACCCGGTAACCCTATGCAGCGTAACGGGCAGCCTTTTGAAATTGCACCTGCCTATGTTTATCTTGCCTCCGATGATTCACGTTTTGTAACCGGGCAAACAATTCATGTAAATGGTGGTCAGATAACTTCGTCTTAACAATTATTAAATGATGTCAGAGTCGTTATGAATTTATATTTCACACGGTTGACAAAAAGAGCAGACACGGTCAAGCATTTGTTTTTCGACCGTGGTATATTTTTATAGAGAGGGAATTATAATGCATGCATGGGAAGCCATACAGAAAACGCTGAATCACATCGAAGAGCATATCGGCGAGGAAATGCAAATCGAGGAGTTGGCAGAAATTGCCGCACTTTCACTGTTTTATTATCAGCGATTGTTCACGCGATTGGTAAAAACATCGGTCCGGGATTATATAAAATTACGTCGATTGGCAAGGGCAACCGCTCCGCTGCGTGATAAGAAAAAACATATTATCGACATTGCAATGGAATACGGTTTTGGCAGTCACGAAACTTTTACGCGAGCTTTTAAGGAAACTTACGGTATTACCCCATCGCAGTACCGGGATAAACCTGTTAGCTTACAGAATTTTCATAAACCTGATTTACTCCTTGGCTACATAGTGATAGATGAAGGTGTGCCGCTGATTAGTGACGGATTGGTGCTGGAAATGAACCGAAAATTTCTTGAAGAACCGATTTGTTTTCTCGGTGTGACGGGATATTATCCATTCAAATATGGTAAAATGTCCGGAGAAAGAACCGGTGTCGATACGGTCAGTGAGATTTGGGACAGGTTTTTCGGGGAACTTCCGAATATTCCTCGTGTCTCGAAAGGACGTTTGATCGGTGTTTCTTATCACGGCGATGCACCAGACGGTTATTCCAGTTATTTTATTGGAGCAGAAGTCGCAAAAGATAAGGAAAGCCGTAATTTTGCAAATTGGCAGCTGCCTGTACGGGAATATGTAGTTTGCGGATTCGAGGCAGAGAGTCACGACCAGATGATTATTTGTATGGGAAAAGCGATGAAATACACTCGATTTTGGTTGAAAAAGCATGATTTGATTGCCGATGGATTTTTCCCCGAGATGTATTATCAAAATACGTCCGGTGTCGCTTATGCGGAGTTGTGGATTCCTTTTAAGAAACGGGAAAAGACATAAGATCAGTAAAGTTTAAGTAATTGCGAAACAGATAAGTTGTGAAAATTTCATACACAACAAATATAGATGGTAAAGAAAGATGGTATGAAAGTTTTCCAAGCTCTGGTTATGCCAAGCACTATGCTGAGCCAGAGAAGGAATCCTTTTCAGCAAAGGCTTCAAGGGATTCCTATATCTCCGCTCCGTGGCCTAAAATCGCTTGAAAAATCTTTCATACCATTCTTTCATATTTAAGTTGTGCTAGTTGTGTATGAAATTATAACAGTTGATGAGTTTCGCAATCATCTAAATTAATAAAATTAATTGGGAGGAAAATGAAATGAGTATGTATGAAGAAGGATTAAAATTAATTGATGAGGCATTCGGCAATGGAAAGGATAATAACATCTCGCTGGCGACAATTGCGCTTGAGCCGAGTATAGACGGAAAACCTTGCCCTAACGTCCGTGTTGTGGACGCTTATTATGAAGACGGTGCATTTTATGTTGTCACATATGGAAAATCGAACAAAATGCAGGAAATTGCACAAAACTCGGAAGTTTCAATTGCGGCTTGTCATGAGATGTTTACTGCTTGCGGAGTAGGTGAAAATCTCGGTTGGGTGCTCGACCCTAAAAATGCTGAAATAAGAAACAAGCTTCGCAAAGCCTTTTCCGATTGGTACGACATGGCAAATAATGAAAAGGATGAAAACTGCGTTTTTTTAGCAATTCATCTCACAAAGGGAATTTTAAATGTAAACCATTGGGAAAAACTATATCACATGGATTTTACCAATAAGACTTGCCAATAAGACAGAATTTGAGTATTTTTAGGGGCACTTTCCAATTGAAAATTTGGTCAGTGTCCTTTTGTTATGGTCGAAAACAATGAAGACAGTGCCCAATGAGTTATGATCTGAGCTCCGTAATGTTAAGAAAACGGGCATAAATGTGAAATGCTGTTGGTAGATTTCTATCCATATATCACCTATACTTGGTTTACATATAAAAAGAAGGAGGTAATAACTATGAGTTTAGGAAACAGTTTATTCAGTGCCCGGAAAAGAAGCGGCTTATCGCAGGAAGAAGTGGCAGAAAAGCTAGGTGTAAGCAGACAGACTATTTCTAAATGGGAGCTTGATGAAACACTCCCGGATATACGCCAGTCAAAAAAATTGTCTGCCCTATATCATATTACTTTGGATGAATTAGTAAGTTTTGATATCGAAGTAAAAGAAATTGAAGAAGTCATCGAAAAGACAAGCGAAGAAACTCAAAAGAAAATTGATTGGACAAAGATGTGGGGGAAAAAATACCCGGTTTTGACAACCTATCAGCAGGAGGTTAAAGTTGAGGCTTATATTATAAAATTAAAAGAAATGCTAGCCCGATTGCAACAGGAATATGGATATAGTGCCGAAGACGCTTTTCTGGTTCTGAAAGATATCTTAGCACAAATTTGGAATAGAAAAGGCTAAGAATGCACATTTGTTATTGATATTCCCGATCGGGAAAATATCAGTGGTTCTGTTGGCGGAAGGATTTATAGAGACGAATAATCAATCCATGTTGAATCTAATTGAAACAAGGGAGGTGGGATGCTATAATAAAGGGGAAAAAGGATGATGTAAGTCGTACATGGCTGTTCGATTCTTACGCCTGTGGAGAAGCATTCGAAGAGAGTGAATAGATCTCGTTTCAATATTGATAAGGTTATTAGAGTGACAGTATTTCGTAAAACATTTGAGTAAAGATCTATCCACAAAATCACAAATACTATGAAAAAGAGGGGCAATACGAATGTATGAAGAAAGGCTGGTACCAAAATATTATCTGTTAAAGCAGGAAATCATTCGCAAAATTGAAGCCGAAGAATATACGACCCAGAATCTGATTCCAAGTGAACGCGAGCTTATGGAGCAATATCATGTAAGCCGGATAACAGTCCGCAAAGCGATTGATGAATTGGTAATTGAAGGCTATCTATACCGGATACAGGGAAAGGGAACTTATGTAAAGGGAGATGAGAGAGGAAACGATCTCTTTTCACTTGTCAGTTGCACACAGGCTGTGCGCGATATGGGGATGGAGCCGAGCAAACAGGTAATAATCTCCGAAATTGTTAAAACTGACAGAAAAAGAGCCAAAGCGTTGAATCTTGCAGACGAAGATAAGGTCTTTCGTTTAGGCAGGGTTTTATATGCCGACAAGGAGCCTCTAAATTACACGTTAACCTATCTTCCGCTTAAACTTTTCCCCAAATTAGAAAAACATGATTTTGCAAAGGAGTCTTTATATCAGGTTTTGACTGGTGAATATGACGTAGTGATTACAAAGGCACGAAGAACCATAGAAGCGGTTCTGGTAAAGGACGAAATTGCTGAGTACTTAGAAATTGAATCGCGGATGCCGGTCATTCTTTTTAGCTGTGTTACCTTCGGGCTTATAAATGGACATGAGTTGCCAATCGAGAATTTTAAGTGCTATTATCGAACCGACAAATACAAATTTTACATTGATCAGGTTGCCAAGTAAATGGCAACCTTTTTTTCTGCAAAAGATTGTTCCGAAGAGTTTTCATAGAAAAATACAGATATCAATACTTTAAATGTTATTTGTAGTGGTTCTTACAACGTATTTTGATGCGTCAGAAAATTACATAGTACAAAACACACAAAATACATAGAGATAAAATAAAAAAGTTGGATAATATGTTGACAAAATAGAAAATAGCGTTATAATAAAAATACAACTGGTCATGACGACATGACAACATGATGACATAACAATAAAAAAGAAAGGGGAGAAGAATGGAGGAAAGCAGAATTCCCAAATATTTTGTATTAAAAAAAGAACTGATACAGAAGATAGAAGAGGAAGAGTATGGCCCCAGTACATTGATTCCCAGCGAACGAGAATTGATGGAGCAGTATCAGGTTAGCCGGATTACGGTGCGAAAAGCGATTGATGAGTTGGTGGCAGGGGGTTACCTTTATCGAATTCAGGGTAAGGGTACATATGTCAAGAATGATGAGGTATACAGCCAGAACTTGTTTGCTATTACGAGCTGTACCGAGGATGTAATTCGGTTGGGAAAGACGCCTTCAAAAAAAGTAACGGTCAGTGAGGTAATTGCAGCAGATGCAAAGAGAGCAAGGATTTTAAATGTGGCTGCCAATGATAAGCTGCTTCGGCTAGGGAGGATTACGATGGCGGATGGGGAACCGTTGAATTATACGATTACTTATCTTCCGCAGAAGATATTTCCGGGGATTGAACAGTATGATTTTAACGAACAGCCATTATATCAATTGATCCAGAATCAGTATCATGTGAAATTTGCAAAATCCAGAAGGACACTGGAAGCTGTTCTAACGGATGAGGAGATCGCTGAATATCTGGATATTGACGAGCAGTTACCGGTTATTTTGTTCGGTTGTGTGACCTATGGAGTCGTGAATGGAAAGGAGATACCGATTGAGTATTTCCAGTGCTATTACAGAACCGACCAGTACAAGTTTTATATGGAGCAGATAGGTGATAGCAGTAGCAGGAAGTGAAGTGCAGACAGTCCCGGGAGAAGAAGATAAAAATTGGGGCTTATAATGTAGGAGGTTAAAGGATGAATAAAATGAAAAAGTTTTTAGGGGTTGTTTTAACGGTAACCATGGCAGTAGGATTATTCACCGGTTGCGGTGCAAAAAGTGAAGAAAATAAAGAAAACGGTGCGAAGTCCGATGTTAAAATTGCTATTGTTTGTGATTCCGCAGGGCAAAACGACAATGGATATAACCAATCTGCAGTAGCAGGGGCGAAGAAAGTTGCGGACGAGCTTGGCGTGGAATATAAGGTCGTGGAACCTACCAATGGAGTTCCGGCGGCTTTGGAAACTCTGTCAGGGGACGGTTATAATGTTATTTTCAGTTTGGAGTACGACTTCGATGCATTGATAAAAGTAGTAGGAGGTTCCAAGCCGATTGCGGAGATGTATCCGGATACTACATTTGTAATCTTTAATGACAATCCGAATATTGATGCGAGTGGAAATGTACTGCACAAAAACGTAATTTCTGTACTCTTCGATGTTCATGAAGCATCCTATATTGCAGGTGCTCTATCTGTTCAAGCATTGGAAAATGCAGATGTTTTGTTTGCTGCCAATCAGTACAAATTTACTCCGATCGATCAGGGAGGACGCACTATTGGATTTGTAGGCGGAACAAATTCTAACGGTATTACTGTATTTTCTTATGGATTTATTGAAGGAATCAATCAGGCTGCTGCCGATCTAGGTGTTAACTATGACTACTATGCAAAATATGATGCAGGTTTTTCTGATCCGGCAACCGGAAGCACAGTAGCGGGTACCTTCTATAATCAAGGCGCTAATTTGGTATATGCGGTAGCGGGAAGTGTGGGCGACGGTGTTGCGGCTAAGGCAAAAGAAGAAAGTAAGCTGGCAATCCATGTAGATGCAGATAAGGATGCCTTACAGCCGGGATATATTTTAACCAGTGTAATCAAAAATACCGAAGTGCCGGTATATGACATTACGAAAGCGGTTGTGGAAGGAACAATAAGTGAGACAGAAAATTTACAGACCTTTTCATTGGCTTCCGGTGCAACCTCGATTACGGATTTGACAGAGATTCAGAAGGTATTGGCAGATACTGATGAAGCGAAAGCAAAGTGGGATGAGATTATTAAGTATCTTGATGATTTAAAAGCAAAGATTGGTGACGGAAGCATCAAGGTTACCAATGCTCAGGTTGGAGAAGAACTTGATACAGCATCATGTACAAATATAACCATTAAATGATATAAACAATAAAATGGGAGATTCTACGTATGAGCATGATAGAAGTAGTGAACTTAACAAAAAAATTTGGAGATTTCACAGCCAATGATGCGATTAACCTGAGTGTGGAAGCGGAAGAGATAAAGTGCATCGTAGGAGAAAATGGTGCGGGAAAATCTACTCTGATGAATATGCTCTATGGCCTTCTACAGCCTACCAGCGGGAAAATCCTGATTCGCGGTAAGGAAGTCAGGTTAAACAGCCCTATTGATGCTATCGCAAATGGGATAGGCATGGTGCACCAGCATTTTAAGCTGGTGCCCAGCCTGACAGTATATGAAAATATTCTTCTGGGTGTTGAAATTTGCAAGGGCAGGACTCCGTTTGTGGACAAAAAAGCAGAGATTGAACGGGTTCAGCGCTTGATTGAGGAATATCATTTTGAGTTGAATCCATTGGATAAGATTGAAGATATTTCCGTAGGCGGCAGACAACGAGTAGAAATTTTAAAGATGCTTTACCGCAATGTCGATATTTTGATTCTGGATGAGCCAACGGCTGTGCTGACACCGAAGGAAGTCGATGAACTTATGGTCAATCTGAAGAATATGAAGAAACAAGGGAAGACGATCATCATTATCACTCATAAGCTGCGTGAAGTTATGGAGGTCAGTGACAGTGTTACCGTAATTAAACGCGGAAAGGTAGTAGGCAGCGTTTTGACCAGGGAGACGAACGAAGAGGAATTAGCCCAGATGATGGTAGGGAGAAACGTTGTTCTGACGGTGGACAGCAGCAGAAAGAAGCCGATTCAAGAGGAAGTGGTATACGAAGCAGAGAAGCTTTGTACGACCAATGCTTACGGCAAAGAAGTTGTTTCCGATGTATCCTTCTGTGTGCGAAAAGGAGAAATTCTCGGAATTGCCGGAGTAGAAGGAAACGGGCAGTCAGAGTTGATAAAGGTAATTACAGGGTTGATGGAATCCACCAGCGGGAAGGCCACTTTTTTAGGACAGGATATTACAAACCAATGGCCGGCAAGGTTGCGAGAGGAAGGGATGGGAATTATTCCTGAGGACCGTTATGCACAAGGACTGTGTAAGGATATGAGCGTTGCGGAAAACTGTATTGCCGGTTATCACGGAGATAAAGAGGTCTGCCAGAGGGGAATCCTGAATCAAAAAGCCATTTGCCAAAGAAGAGATGGATTCATAAAAGAATTTGATATACGAGTTGGTGACTTAGACGGTAAAGTTTCCTGCCTTTCGGGTGGAAATGCGCAAAAAATTATTGTTGCCAGGGAGCTTTCGGCAGATCCAAAGCTTTTAATTGCTTGTCAGCCTACTCGCGGTGTGGATATTGGTTCCATCGAGTTTATTCACAAACAGATATTGAAATTCAGGGATGAAGGAAATGCAGTCATACTGGTATCCAGTGAGCTTTCCGAAATACTCAGTCTTTCGGATCAGGTTCTGGTTATGTATAAAGGGAAAATTTCCGGTAAAATGTACCGCAATGAGATAGATTCGGTAGCGCTTGGATTGTTTATGGCAGGAATAAATTCGAAAGCAAAGGAGGCCGCGCATGAGTAAAGAAAAGCAACTGATAAAAAGTATACTAAACTCGATATTGCCGATTTTGCTGGCTTTTATCATTGGCGGCATTGTAATTGCAGGGATAGGTGAAAATCCTCTATCTACTTATTGGATTTTGTTGGAGAAATCTTTTCTAACTTCCACAGGCTTTATGAACACCTTACATTATGCCTCGCCGCTGATTATTACCGGTCTGGCGATTGCGGTAACCTTTAAGGCAAATTTATACAATATGGGTGTGGAAGGACAGCTTTTGCTTGGAGGATTTTTTGCAGGAATCTGCGGTGCTTACATACACAATATGAATCCCCTCCTGCACAAACTTATCTGTTTTGCAGTGGGCATCCTTTGCGGAATGCTGTTTGCTTTGATTCCGGCAATCTTAAAGGCAAAATGCGGTGTCAATGAAATGGTAGTAACTCTGATGTTGAATTATGCAATGGCAAAGCTGTTGGAGTTTTTATCCACCGGTGTATTCCGCGATTTGAGCTCCGGCTACGTGGCAACCCCTACTATTGCGGAAGGTGCGATGTTTTCCAGATTTGGCAGGTCGCGGCTGACGATGTTCTTTTTTATAGCGATTGTAGTGCTGATAATTATGTATATTGTGATGAAAAAATCGAAGCTTGGATATGAACTGACTGCACTCGGAATGAACCCGGAATTTTCAGAAGCGGTAGGAATGAACACTGGTAAAAAGACTATTGTACTGATGCTGTTAAGCGGAGCGCTGGCAGGGCTGGCAGGAGCAGGATTTATGATGAGCGAACAGTTTAAATATACGCTGAGTTTCTCCGGTACTCCCGGCCTTGGCTGGGATGGAATGCTGATTGCCCTTTTAGGAGGACATTCACCGATTGGTATTCTGATTGCTGCTGTTTTTTATTCAGCTCTTAAAACAGGAAGCGATAATATCAATATGTATACGAATGTTCCGAAGGAAATTGTGGCCTTGATTCAGGGGCTGATTATATTATTCCTGGCCGTAAAATTCATATCCGATAACCGCGATATATTTGCACGGTTCAAAAAAGTAGGAAAAGATAAAAAGGAGGCAGCATAATGGGTTTGTTGAGTAATATTTTGTATGACACGATCTATCACAGCACACCGATCATTCTCTGTGTTATCGGCGGAATGTTTGCTTATAAGGCAAATGTTTTAAATATTGCGCTGGAAGGAATGATGCTTAATGGTGCTTTTGTGGCAACCCTTGTGATGTTCTTTAGCGGAAGCTTGCCATTATCCATTTTTCTAGCTGTTTTATCGACGCTTGTGTACGGTTTTATCTTTTCGATACTCGGAATCAGCTATCGTGGAAATGTAATTGTGGTAGGTCTTGCAATCAATCTGATAACTTCTGCAATTGCCGGGTTTGTCATGCAGATAATGGGTACGGCAAACATAACGCTGCAGAATGTTAATATTGCAAACTATAAGATTCATATACCTCTGATTGGAAAAGTTCCGCTTCTTGGAAGTATCATAAGCGGACATCCGCCGATTACTTACTTGGCATTTATTGGAATCGCCTGCTCTTATGTGCTGATGTATAAGACTAGATTCGGTATCTATGTGCGAGTGGCAGGAGAAAATGAGGACTCTGCCTCCAGCCTGGGAATCAAGGTAAATTATTATAAGTATGCGGCAGTACTAATCGGTGCTTTCTGCTGTGCTTTGGCAGGGGTGAATCTTTCGGTGGAACGTCTGGGCTTATATACCAACGACATGACGGCCGGGCGTGGATTCATTGCCATTGCTGCAATCTATTGCGGTCAGGGACGTCCGGTGTTGTCTTCGATGTATGCGATTTTATTCGGAGTGGCCAGGGCATTGGCGGTAAATTTAAGTATTTATGCGGGACCGGCTTCCGGTTTGTTCGATATTATTCCATATATTATTATGGTAGCCGTACTGGCAATAGTTTCCGGCGTAAAATATAAAAATATAAAAGAGCGGGGACTTGGATCCGCGATGTGATGGAGGTAGGGACAGATGGCAAAGACGACGAAGACGGCTTTATTAATTGTAGATATGGTAAAGGACTTTACTGATCCGGAGGGGCTTGTTTTCTACCCCCAAAATAGAAAAATTCTGCCGCGGATAAGAACGGTCCTTGAAACCTGCCGGGAAAATGGGGTTTTAATTGTATTCTTACAGCACTGTAACCGAAAGGGGAAATTCGACCGCAAAGCGGCAAGTATGCGCCCTAATTGTATTGAAGGAAGCGGTGGAGAGGAAATAGATCCGATGCTTTTGGTGGATGAGGAAAAGGATTATATTATCAAGAAACGACGCTACAGCGGATTCTTCGGTACGGATCTGGATCTGGTGCTGCGGGAAAACGGAATCAAAAATGTGTTGGTGGTAGGGACTAAGACCAATTGCTGTATCCGGGCAACGATTACCGATGCCTTCTATCTGGACTATGACGGATATGTAATCGGTGATTGTGTGGCAACTAATTCCGAAGTGGTGAATCAGGTTCATCTTGAGGATATTAACAAGTATTTAGGTACTGTCATCGATAGTCACGAGTTGTTTCGCAGGCTGAGCGAAGGAGAATTATAGAAGAAAGGTAACTATTACGAAAGGGAGCGGACATGAAACAATATGATGTAATTACCAGCGGATATGTGAGCATGGACCATATTATCAAAATTGCTACACCGGCAAAAGTAGGATTTACTTCGCTGGTGACCAATAGGGACAATGCTAGAATTCAGTATGGCGGTTGTTCTGTAAATATTGCCTATGCGCTCTGCAGGCTGGGAAAGTCGGCCTTACCGCTTTTGCGTGTAGGAGGCGATTGGGAGAATAATGGATTTAAAGGATTTCTGGAAAATGGCAGGGTACCTCTTGATGGGATTAAAGTTCTGCCGGAGGAGACTACCTCTCTTTGTTACTTGATTCAAGATAATAACAATAATCATATTACAATCTTTTATCCTGGTTCGATGGATGGTTCGTTAGCAGAGCCGGTGGAAGATAATTTGTTTCAAAGTGTGCGGCTTGGAGTGATGACTGTAGCTTCCAGAGAAGATAACCGCATATTCTTTGAACAGTGTAAAAAACATCATGTACCGATAGTATTTGGGATGAAGGATGATTTTGATGCCTTTCCCGAACCGTTTTTGAGAGAAATTTTAACCGAAAGTGATATTATTTTTACCAACGAAGTTGAACGGGAAATTATAGAAAAACTATACGGGTTTAAAGATATTACAGAGTTGTTTAAAATCGGACGTGCACGTGTGATAGTTACAACCCTTGGGAGTGAAGGCAGTATTTACTATGAACGGACTTCAGAGGGAGCTAAAACAGAGAAAATCGGTGTGTGTCCGGTGGAAAAGGTAGTGGATGCGACCGGATCCGGCGATTCTTATATGGCTGGGTTTCTGTATGGCTATCTGAACGGAATGAATTGCGCAGAGTGCTGCCGTATGGGAAGTGTGCTCTCTTGGTTCGTATTGCAAAAGGAAGGCTGCTGTACGAATCTGCCGACAGAAGAGGAGTTTTTGAAAAAATACCATCAGGTAAAGGAGGATAAAAAATGAGTACTTTATATTCCGGAGTAGAAGCGAAGGACATTTCAAAATATGTAGTGTTTTCCGGCGATCCATGGAGGGTGGAAAATGTAAAAAAATATCTCGACAACCCAAGGCAGATAGCCTTTCGGCGAGAGTTCAATACCTATACAGGAACTTATAAGGGTGTGGAAATCACTGTCACCAGTACCGGAATCGGTGCTCCTTCTGCAGCAATTGCAATGGAGGAGATGTATGAGGCCGGTATGGAAGTAGCGGTTCGTATGGGAACTGTGATGGCACTGGAGGATGACTTACTCGGAAAATTTATTATTCCGGTAGCGGCAATGAGACGGGAAGGTACCAGCGGCACTTACGTGGAGGAAAGTTATCCGGCGGTGGCTGATTTTGAGTTGGTGCAGTCGATGAATCGGACCGTAACCGAGATGGGAGCAGAGTATCGTAACGGATTGAATTGTACGATGGACGGTTTTTACAGTCATATGCACGATTCCAAATTTTCAAAGGAATGGGGCAGAGATATGAGCCAGACTTTTGAGGAATTAAAAAAACTGCATGTAGTTGGAATTGATATGGAGTCCTCCTGTATGCTGACGCTTGGACGGTTAATGGGAATAAAAGCCTGTGTCGTAACGATTACGACGGTATTGGAAAATTTAAAGGAGGTTCTCCTTGGAGAAGAAAGAGTGGCGGCTGAAGATTTGCTGTGCCGCGTCGCTCTTGAAGGAATCTATCAGTATCATCAGGCGGTAGAAGCATAGTAACTGGTTGAAAGGAAGGGTGAAACGATGAGCAAGAAGGAAATTTTAACGGGAAAAGAAACCACGATTATTGGTATGGTACATTGCCCTGCGCTTCCGGGGACGGCAGGTTTCGACGGAAATTATCAACGGATTATAGAACGCGCAGTAGAGGATGCTGTGACATTAGAGAGGGCAGGTGTGGATGCATTAATTGTGGAAAACATGGGAGATACGCCGTTTTCGGCCATTATGGATACCCCACAGGTTGCAGCCCTATCGGTGGCAGCTATGGCGGTGCGGCAGGCTGTAAAAATTCCGATAGGGATTGATGCCGCGTTTAATGACTGTAAAGCTTCCCTTTCGATTGCCGGTATCACGGGTGCTGACTTTGTAAGGATTCCGGTATTTGTGGATACGGTAGTATTCACCGACGGTGTTATTTATCCGGCAGCCAGAGAATGTATGATTTTCCGTAAGAATATGGGGTTGGAGCATGTAAAAATTTTGGCCGATATACAGGTAAAACATGCCCATATGCTGATTTCGGGAATAACGGTTGAACAGTCGGCAAAAGAGGCCGCTGATAATGGTGCTGATGCAATTATTGTGACCGGTAGTGTAATTGGAGCTGAGACACCGATTGCGGCAATTAAGAAAGCCAAAAATGTGGTAAAGATACCTATTTTGGCGGGCAGTGGCGTGAATGCACATAATATAAAAGATCAAATGGAGATAGCAGACGGTGCGATAATCGGTTCCAGTCTGAAAAAGAATGGAAAGATTAGCAACCCAATCTCCTACGAACTGGTAAGGGAAGTAATAGAAGGATTAATGTAAGAGATGAACAAACTGAAATAGAGAGAAGAGGAAGAAAGCTATGATGAGACCGATGAAGCTGGCAGGAAGCCAGTTGTTATTTGGAGAAGGATGTCTGGAGCACTTAAAGAGCCTGAATACCAAAAGGACGTCCATTGTAATTGGTGGATCCAGTATGATAAAGAGCGGAATGCTCGATACGGTAAGAGCTTATCTACAGGAGGCAGGCGCTGAGACGATGGTCATTGACGGAGTAGAACCTGATCCGGCTTTTTCGACTGTAGTGCGGGGAGCCGAACAAATGAAAGAATTTGGACCTGATCTGATTGTCGCCTTGGGCGGAGGCTCTGTAATGGATGCAGCAAAGGCGATGTGGGTGTATTATGAGCATCCGGAGCTGACAACCCTGGAGGAGTTGCTGGAAGCCAATCCATTCCCAAAGCTACGGAAAAAAGCGATTTTTTGTTGTATTCCATCTACAGCCGGAACGGCTAGCGAGGTATCGCGTTCGGTTGTAATTTCCGATAAGGAAACGGGTATGAAGCATGGTCTAGGGAACATGGAAATGATGCCGGATATTGCGATCTGCGATCCACAGGTGACAATGTCGATGCCGGATAAAATTACCGCCGAGACAGGAATGGATGCGCTGACTCATGCGGTTGAGGCATTGGCTTCCACAAGAGCGAATTATATCGGTGATATTCTGGCAACGCAAGCGGCTCTCGATATCTTTACCTATCTGCCAAAAGCATATGAGAATGGCAATGACGGCGAGGCAAGAGAACATATGCTGAATGCCTCTATGGCAGCCGGAATGGCTTTTACCAATGTATCTCTTGGAATTGTACATTCAATGGCGCATACTTTGGGCGGATGTTTTCATATTGCGCATGGATTGGGCGATGCGATGCTTTTGCCTTATGTGATTGATTTTAACAGTCAGGATGAAAGGGCAGCAGAAATTTACCGTCAGCTCGCTGAGAAGGCAGGCGGAACTAATTTGGCAGATATGGTACGTGAGCTAAATAAAAAGCTTAATATTCCGACTGGTTTTTGTGAAGTCATTTCCGATGAAGCGGCATATATGAACCGTCTCGATGATATGGCGATGGCAGCCAGTGCGGATGGATGCACGAAAACAAATCCTATAAAACCAAGTTTACAGCAGTTTAAGGAACTTTTCATAAAGGCATATAAGGGAGAATAGGCATGGAAATTATTTTATATTTATCCAATGGATATCCGAACCTGGAGAGCAGTTATCAGACAGCAATTGAATATGCAGATGCAGGCTGCAAAATTATAGAAATTGATTTTCCTTCCCGCAATCCATATTTAGAAAGTGAGTACATTGCTGACCGAATGAAGCATGCTTTGAGCGTCTGCGATGACTATGAAAAGTATATGGAAAGTATCATTGCCATAAAAAAGAGACTGCCGGATACTCAGTTTTTACTGCTGGCTTATGAAAATACAGTTGAGGAGATCGGAATTGAAAAATTCATTGGTTTCTGTAAACAGAACGAAATTGAGGACATTTTACTGGTTGGATTAAAAGATGAAGTGATAAAAAATGAAATTATTGCCAGCGGATTAAAAGTTTCATGCTATGTACAGTATCAGATGATGCAGGAGGAAATTGATTCGGCGATACAGTCCAATGGATTTGTTTATATACAGGCTAAGCCGGGCGATGAAATCAACCCTCGGTATAGAACCTTAAAAGACTGTGTTAAGCACCTGCGCGATTGCGGTATCGAACGCCCGATTTACTGCGGCGTAGGAATACATACACCGGAGGACGTGAAGATGGCGAAGGAAGCAGGAATCGATGCTGCTTTTGTCGGAAGTACAATTTTAAAATTGCATGATAATATTCCGTTAATGAAGGAGACGATTCGGGAATTTAAGGCACAGTGCTAAGTGAATAAAAGATAAGACGTATGAGAGGTAACAGTTTCATACGTCTTTTTTGCGATATACAAGGATTATTAGAGAAAGGGTACACGCAGCGCTAATCCCCCTTGAAAAGCTATAATGCATTGGTTTATGTGAGGACGGCGTCCCCATCCACAATATTAGAGTGAAAATTACAATAGGCGTATAATAGGCACGCAATGTGAGTGTAGCAAGAGATATTCGCGAGGAAAAACAGTGTATTTGAACATAGAGATTTTGGGAGTTTTAGGATTGTTTGCAACGAAAAAGTGTGCTATGATTTTTGGAGAGAGTAATCGTGTTATAGGGTGGTAGCCTCCCAAACTAGAGATAGAGGGGAGGTGGTGCAGATGAGTACATATGAAGCAATATCTTTAATGATAACGTTTGGAATGTTAATCATAGCACTGCTTGCCTACATAGATAGGAACAACAAGCGAAAATAAAAAGCCTACCTTGTTACTTGACCGGTACAGGTAGGCTTTAACAGTTATCTGGAGGTTAACCACTTTGTGGACGGTTACTCTCTTTTTATGTCTTAATTATAGTATGTGATGCGGAAAATTGCAAGAGGTGAAACGAATGACTTCATATATATTTTGGGTGATGTTTTGGATAGAGGGGATAAAAGTCGGGAACTTCTTTTTTAAATTAAGCAATATATAGATAGAGGAGTAATGTGCTTAATTAAAGGAAATCACGAATTATTTGCACAAATGTATTTGGAAAGCCGTTTAGAAGCTAAGCAATGGAAATTATGGGGCGGTGTTGGTACAATAAGAGAGATAGAAGCGTTGACAGACTTTCAGTTAAAGGAGTTGCATGGTTTCCTTCGAGATTTAGAACATTATAAAATTATTGATTTTTCGAAATATAAAAAGGCTGTTTTGACACATTCAGGTCTGCATGCAGATTATATAATGGGGCTTGCAGATGGAGAAATTGATATTGTGCGGTCGATTGAAAGAGCAGTACAAGAAGATGAATTTGATTATCTTATTTCAAATGATTTGCATTATGTACCTGCAAGACTAATAGATAGAATAAATATGTTCGTTATAGTCGGACATGTTCCGGTTATGTCGATCAATGATGATAACTCATACAAGATAGTACATAAAAAGAAGTATATGTGTATGGATACGGGTTCCGGTTATAGAAAAGACGGCGGTAAAATATCAATGTATCGGATTGATGATAATACTGAATATTATATATAAGTAATATTACAGCGATAATCAATGTTTATGCCGGAGCAAATTCGCTTCGTGGGTTTTGTCAGAATTTAAGTTGTATCATAATGTAAAAAGAAGGGGAAAGAAGGATGCTATGAAAAATATTATACTTATAGTGGCAATCAGCCTATGTACCGTTTTAGGCGCAGGCTGTATGGCCGATAAAAATGCCGGTGTTGAAGGTGAGATAAAAGTAGCCGAAGAAGCGGAGCGAACTGAAGAAATCATTAAAGATACCATGCAATCTGAAGAGGCGATACAATCCCAAGAAAATACTTCGGAAGAAATGGCAGAAGATTCTGACTTGGCTGAAGGGTCAGCAGAAATAGAGGTAATACAGGTATATACAACGGATCGTATTAATATAAGAACAAGTCCATCAATGGGAGAGAATGTTTATAAAACACTAGCCCGCGGTACGGCGTTAGAAAAAATTGAGGATATAGAAGACGGATGGAGCCGGATAGCGCTGGATGGAAATGAATATTATGCCAAAACGGAGTATTTAGATGAGAAGCCGGTAGTTTCAACTACGGAAGGGCATCTAATTGCAATAGATGCAGGCCATCAGAGTAAAGGTAATAGTGAGAAAGAACCTATTGGGCCGGGATCCGGTGAGATGAAAGCAAAAGTATCCGGCGGTACCAGCGGAGTTTCTACCGGACTTAAGGAGTATGAATTAAATCTGGAAGTAGCGATTAAGTTGAAAGAAGAATTGATAAATAAGGGTTATGATGTATATATGATTCGAGAAACTAATGATGTAAATATCAGTAATTCAGAAAGAGCACAAATGGCATATGATGCCGGTGCCGAGATATTAATTCGAATTCATGCGAATGGATCTGAAGATTCAAGTATAAATGGAGCGATGACAATTTGCCAGACGGCTAATAGCCCTTATGTATCGCTTTACGATCAAAGCAAAAAGCTTTCTACATGCATACTCGATGCAATGGTAGATAATACAGGCTGTAGAAAGCAATCTGTATGGGAAACAGATACAATGAGCGGGATTAACTGGAGTTTAATTCCGGTTACTATTGTGGAAATGGGATATATGACTAATCCGGATGAGGATCAGAAAATGGCGACGGATGAGTACCAGTATTTGATTGCAGAAGGTATCGCAAATGGAATTGATGAATACTTTCAATAATAATTTAATCAAAGTTGTTTAATACTAATAAAAGACGAACTATAAAATCTACATTTTATACAAGAATATGATTATATGGAAAGATTGATTGACAAAATTGTGCACTTTTAATATAATACAATCATATCAAGCGTATTACTATTAGATTAGGTACAACCTTGCACTATGGTGTAAAGTTGTGCCTTTTTTTGTGCCTTAATTTAAGAATAGGAGGTGATTTTGATGAAGATCAAAAAGCCGTTAGGAAATAATGCAGTATTAACAGAAGATAAAAATGGCATTGAACAAGTCGCCATAGGAAATGGGATTGGATTTAAAAAAAGAGCAGGGGATGAAGTTGAGCAAAGTAAAATTCAAAATTTATATATTGTAAAAGATGAAGATACTAAGAATTCGGACGTAGAAAAAGCGATTCAGAATATTCAGCCTGATAATATTGTGCTGGCCAGCAAAATTATCAAAGCGGGAGAAAAAGAATTAGGGTATAGATGTAATGATTCGATATTATTGGCTTTAGCAGATCATTTGGATTTTGCCATTACACGTGCGAAGAACAATACGTTCTTTAGTACGCCATTAGAATGGGATATTCGAGTGATCTACCCAAAAGAGTATGAGTTCTCATTAAAAGCAATTCAATATATATCGGATTATTGTAAAATTGTCATACCTAATCAAGAAGCTCCATTCATTGCTTTACATTTCATTAATTCTCAAATAAATGAATCCAATAGCTTGAATGACATGACAGAAACAATATTATATACAGGAATAATTCAAAATATATTGGATATAACGCGATATCATTATGGATTTAAAGTAGATCAGAATTCCTTTGAGTTTTCACGATTTGTCGTTCATATTCGTTATTTTGTGCGAAGACAATTGGGAGGAATTGAGGTTAATAACAATTCTGAATTAATGGAGGTCATTGCGGAAAAATGTCCGTTTGACTATTCTTGTGCGAAAAAGATAGAGGAATTTCTTGTTCGTGCCTACAAATGGAAAATAAGTAAAAGCGAACTGTTATATTTAACATTGCATCTTAATAGGGTTTCTACTATTGCAAAAGATTCAGATTCAAAGAATGTTTAAATTATGAAAGGAATGAAAATATGAGCATTATAGATGAGAGCAAGGAGTTAATAAGGCTTCTTGGCGGAGAAAAGAATATTATTTCTTTAGTACATTGTGCAACGAGATTACGCTTTCAGTTAAATGATGATAATAAAGTAGATACTGAAGCGATTAATAAACTAAGATTCGTATTATCAGTAGTAAATAAAGGTGGACAGTATCAAGTAGTAATAGGACCGTCAGTTTTAAAGTATTTTGATGCAATTAATGATCAAATAGATATTAAAATTTCGAAAGAATCAAACAAAAAAATAAAAAAGGGCGGGTTAGCGGACTTTGTAATTCGTTGTATTTCGGGTTCCATTACCCCCTTGTTACCGGCTATTTGCGGAAGTGCATTAATTAGAGCAATTCTTTCTGCCTTAGTTAATTTCGGTGTCCTTGATGAAACCAGTTCAACATGTTTGGTTTTGACGGCAGCAGCAAACGCTGTTTTTTATTTCTTGCCTATTTTAATCGGCTTTACGCTTTCTCAGCAATTAAATGTAAACCCGTATGTAGGAGCAGTACTTGGAGCTACTTTACTCGAACCGAATTTTCAAAGTATCATCGGCGAATCAGGAACCACGTTTTTAGGCATTCCTTTGAAAGCAATCGATTATGGCTCCTCACTATTGCCTATATTTATAATCATATTGATCTATGCTTATTTTGATAAATTCTTAAGGAAATATGTGCCGGATGGAATTGCGATGTTTATGGTTCCTTTCTTAGAATTAATTATTCTTGTGCCTTTGGGAGCCATTGTTTTTGGACCTTTTGGAACTATTATATCAGAATCTATCGCAGGTATCGTTTCATATTTGTTCAATTTAAATACAGCCATAGCAGGCGCAATCTTAGGTATGTTTTATCAAATTTTTGTTATTTTCGGTGTTCATTGGGGATTAGCACCCATATGCTTTGATTCATTATCGAGAACAGGATTAGATCCCTATGAAGGAACCGGTGGTATCGCTTCGAATTACGGTTGTGCCGGAGTTGCATTCGGTGCGTATTTAAAAGCTGAAAAACATTCTAAAATGAAGGCAGTTGCAGCTTCTTGTTTATCCTCACAATTATTAGCCGGAGTTGGTGAACCTACTTTATATGGTATTGTCTTAAAGCACAAACGTTTAATTCCTACTACAATGATTGCAGGCGGTATTGGCGGTTTTATCGCCGGATTATTTGGAGGGGCTGAAAAAGCATACGTATTGCATAATGTGTTCTCCTTAGGATTTATGTCATATACTCCGATGCATGGAATTTTAATTGCTATCATTACGGCTTTTGTTATTTCAACGGCATTGACATATTTTTGGGCTATTCCGGAAAGTGAAATGGAAGATTACAGAATTCAAAAAAATGATATAGCTCCTTTAGTATCAAAAACATTCCAGGCAATTGAATCAAGTGCCGATGGGTTCAAAAAGTTAGACGTATGTTCTCCGTTAGATGGAAAGGCAATCGAACTTAAAGATGTAGAGGACGAAATGTTTTCAAAGGGAATTCTGGGAAAGGGTTGTGCTATCATTCCCCAGAATAATGTAGTGGCGGCCCCTTGTGACGGTGAAGTAGTTGTTTTGTTCCCATCAAAGCATGCGGTAGGAATAAGAGCAGAGAATGGATCGGATATTTTGATTCATATTGGATTAAATACAGTAATGAATGAAGGAAATGGATTCAGAGAGTTTGTAGAAGTGGGTGATTATGTTCATGTCGGTGATAAATTAATTGAATTTGACAAAGCAGAATTAGAAGATAAAGGCTATAATCTCGTAACTCCTGTTATTGTTACAAACGAGGATTCATATAGCAACATGAATATAGTAGCGAAAGGTAAGATCAAAAGTGGAGATGTCATTTTCGGCATTGAATAAAGGAGTATTAAAAATGAAAAATTTTCCGGAACAATTCTTATGGGGAGGGGCTATTTCAGCTAATCAAAGTGAAGGGGCTTTTCATGAAGATGGCAAAGGGTTGAGTACCGCTGATTTATTGTGTAAAGAAACGTATGGTAAAGATGAGATGAAATTGGAATTAGATCCTGATTATTATTATCCTTGCCACACAGCGATCGATTTTTATCACACATATAAAGAGGATATTCAATTGTTTTCAGAAATGGGATTTAAATGCTTTAGGTTGTCCATTCCCTGGAGCAGAATTTTCCCCAACGGTGATGACGAACAGCCTAATGAAAAAGCGCTCAGACATTATGACGATCTATTTGATGAATGTCATAAATACGGTATCGAACCGTTAGTCACATTATCCCATTGTGAAATGCCGGTAGCATTATTGAAAAAGTATGGTGGGTGGAAAAATAGAGATATGATTGATATTTTTGTGAGATATGCGAAAACCGTGTTTACAAGATATCGAAATAAAGTAAAATATTGGATCACATTCAACGAAATTAATTTTATTTTTATGAAAGGATTTTTATATCAAAATGGCGGGGTCATTTTACGCGAAGGAGATAACATTAAACAATTGCAATATCAAGTTGCTCATAATCAATTTGTTGCAAATGCAAAATGCGTAAAACTGTGTCATGAAATTATTCCCGGTTCTTATATCAGCGCAATGATGGAGGCGGCAATTGCCTATCAACCAACTTGCAATCCTGCGGATGTATTTAAGACATTATCATCGAATCAAGAATACACATATGCTTATCTGGATGTATTGCTTAAGGGTGAATATCCTTATTACTGGCTAAATAGAATTGAAAAAGAAAATCTGAAAATAGATATGCGTCCGGAGGATCTTCAGATTATAAAAGAAGGAACCGGAGATTATATTCCGTTCAGCTATTACATGAGCAGAATGCCGGTGGAACTGGATAAGGTGGATCTTTCGGATAGCAGTGGTTCGACAATTTTTGAGAATCCCTATTTAGAAACGAGTGAGTGGGGCTGGTCGATAGATCCGATAGGATTGCGTATAGTATTGAATGATTTTTACACCAGATATGGAAAACCGTTATTTATTGTTGAAAATGGATTAGGAGCAAACGATATATTAACTGAAGATTATAAAGTACACGACGATTATCGAATCAGCTATTTGAGAAAACACATCGAACAACTCCGTTTAGCTATAGATGATGGGGTTAATGTGTTAGGTTATACGACTTGGGGATGTATCGACTTGGTTTCCCAATCTACGGGAGAAATGAGCAAAAGATATGGATATATCTATGTAGATTTGAATAACGATGGAACAGGTACGGGTAATCGATATAGAAAAGATAGTTTTTATTGGTATAAAAAAGTTATAGAAACAAATGGAAATGATTTGGAATGACTAGTATAACCTACCCAAATTAACCACATGAATTACTTGTCTGAACTTCCGGATGCACCATCCAAAAAGCCTCGATGTATGTGGGTTATACTAAGGGGAAAATATCCCCACTATATAGACGTAAGTATTCAGCCATAAAGATTTAATAAGTGATATTTTAAGGACATTTCCTGAGTGGGAAATGTCCTTTTTTTATTCTATAGGAAAGACCTTGTTGCATTAAAGTATAAAAGTGTTGATCCTATAGAATAAAAGCACTCCGTGCAGGATGCGCAGCTATGCGCGCGGAACAAAAGCTGTGCTGCTAAAAGTTTAAATCGCGAGAGTGGACGAAGCACACTTTTGTTCTTTAATAGGAAAGTGCTCCTATTAAAGAACCGATTGATGCGCAGCTACGCGCGCGGAACAAAAGCTGTGCTGCTAAAAGTTTTAATTGCGAGAGTGGGCGAAGCACACTTTTGTTCTGTAATGGGCAGCGAGCAATTAATTGATGACTTCTTACCCGATTATTTCTTTTTCTTCACACGCAGGGCAATGAGAGCCTTGACATCGCATAGAATTTCCGGAGAGGCAACACGAATCATCAGCCAGCGTCCGCCGTTAAACGGTTCGGTGTTTTGATAAAGTTCCTGAAGATAGTCGGTACAGGTGACAAGTAGTAGATCAGCTTCCATGGCTTCCCTGCTGCCTATGGACACGAGACAGGTGAAAAATCCCTCTGCAGGGTAGAGTGTGCAAAGGGCACGTCCGCTCTTTTTATACTTGAGGTTCCAGCCCGGGGCACCGGAACAGATGCTATATTCCACTGTGGGAGAAACGCCATAAGAATTTTCCAGATGGCTGCACAGCTCATCCCACAAGGGGTTGTTGATATATGCGGATATTGCTGATAGATCCGGTCGGTTATCTTTGGGATAAAACTCATGCCAGTTCACTTGTCTATGCCCCCATCTCTTTTTACTGTGCTTTCCAGCGTTTTAGTGTGGGGAAAAACTGCTGCATCATTTCCCGCGCTTTTTGGTCGGTCATGCCGGGTGTGTGTTCTACCATTGGCTGGACACAGAATTCAATCATCTCGTCCATCGTGCTGTTTGAGGTGAACGCCCCATTTTCATAGCAATATTTGCAGTAGTCGGTATTCTTACTGCCGTCCGCTTCTGCACCGTACCACTCATCTGTGTCGCCCATAGGCATACCGCAACTCTGACAAAAATTCTGATTCTCATAGTTCATTATAATTTCCTCCTTGATTTTAATAATCCTATGATACCAAACAAAAGCTGACAACTGTATGTCATGTTTTGTGGTGGTCGGCAATTTTTTGTGCGTATTTCGATAATTCATTCCGAAGTTCAGGAGGTTCCAACACATCAATTTCAGTGCCAAAAGAGAGCAGATAGCTAATTACCCAACTGTCCATTGGGAAATCTACTTCTACCATAAAGCTGCCATCCGGCTGTGATGTAATAAGGGGTCGGTCGAATTCATCGTAGACTCGAAAAGCAAGGCGATCCGTCATGCGCAATTTCAAATGGACCGCAGAAAAATACGGTGCCTCCACTTCAATGGGTGGAATTTCATCTTCATACTCATCGCTAAAGGTATCACCTGTTCCTGACATCTCGATGATTCGTCCCACTTTAAAAAAGCGAAAATCATCGGCCTTGCGGCAAAATGCCTGTAAATACCAATGCTTGTCCTTATAAATTAGCTTAAGCGGACAAATGATGCGATTCGTTGTTGCACCGGATACGCCGCAATATGTCAGGTTCAGCATTTGCCGCCCTATAATTGCTGTCTTGAGCATTTCAAATCGGGCAGTATCCATCTCCCTCATACCCCAACGGGAGAAATCCACTTCAATCCAATTATGGCGCGGCTTTTGGAATGTGGTTCCGAGCTTTTGTAACAAAGCATCCACATTTCGGTCAGTTACTTTCAAGCTCTGTATGGCAAAAAGAAGTTCGTTCTGTTCATCATCAGAGAGCAGCATTTTGTCAAAGGTATAACCGGGCAGCAAAGAAATGCCTCCGCCTTTTCCTGCCGAGGTATAAATCGGAACGCCTGCCATAGAGAGTGTTTCCACATCCCGATAAATGGTGCGTACGGAAACCTCTAGGACATGGGAAAGCTGAGGGGCAGTCATCGTACCCTTTTCCAACAGCAGATAAATTATTTGAAATAAACGATAGTTCTTTATGACCTTCACTCCAATCACTATAGTATTATGGATTATTATAGCACGGAATATTGACAGATTCTATGTAAGTGTCTGAAAAGAGAGCACCTATGCCTTTGGGGATAGTCAAAATAATATAGAAATGTTAGAATATGTTGGTGTAGGAATTGCCATGGGTGATGCTCCTGAAGAAGTAAAAAAAATAGCTGACTTAGTGGCAGGAAAGTTTGCCCGGGATAGAGTGACGATAGGGCTTAAACAGTTAAGGTTTATATAATGTGATAATAGAATTGGAAAAGGAGGATGTTGTATGGTTTATACAGTAACCCTCAATCCTTCATTGGACTATGTTGTAGCTGTCGATGATTTTCGGTTGGGACATACTAATCGAACCGGTTCTGAGCGTTTAGTGCCGGGAGGAAAGGGCCTCAATGTCTCTGCCGTACTGATGAATCTGGGCATTCAGAGCACGGCATTAGGGTTTGTTGCCGGATTTACAGGAGATGAGGTCAGTAGGTATATTGAAAGTCTTGGGATTAATAACGGATTCATCCGGGTGAAAGAGGGGCTTACCAGGATAAACTTAAAGCTAAAATCAATCGAAGGAACAGAGATTAACGGACAAGGACCTAAGATTAATAAAGAAAAAATCGCTCAACTTATGGAGCAACTTGATCAGCTTGAGGAGGGCGATGTTTTGTTCTTATCCGGCAGTATCCCTGCCTCTATGCCTGAGGATATTTATCAAAGGATTATGAAAAACTTGGATGGACGCAGCGTGAAGACGGTAGTGGATGCTACAGGAAATTTGCTGCTGAATGTGCTTCCTTATCGCCCATTTTTAATTAAGCCGAATAATCACGAATTAAGTGAACTCTTTCAGGTGGAATTAAAGACAAGAGCGGAGGTTCTGCCTTATGGTAGAAAGCTTCAGCAAATGGGTGCGAAGAATGTGCTGATTTCTCTGGCTGGCGAGGGTGCTGTTTTGCTGGCTGAAGATGGGACTGTTCATAGCAGTCCGGTGCCCAAAGGAAATCTTGTAAACGGAGTGGGTGCAGGGGATGCAATGCTGGCTGCATTTATGTATGCCTGGATGGAGAGCCGAGACTATGGGCGGGCATTTCATTGGGGATTGTCAGCCGGTTGTGCAACGGCTTATTCGGAGAAATTAGCGACTAGGGCAGAAATAGAAGCAATATATCGAGAAGTTCGTACCATGAATGGAATGTAACTGTGAGATGCCCTTTTATTTATTCTGATTATGTTTGCTTTCCGGAGACAAATCCGTTAAAATAGAAAAATCGGCTCAATTTTTACATATGAGACAAAGGGAGATACTAAGCAATGGAAAATAGAAATCGAAGAATTGTGATGTCATGTGTCGGAATAATTATATGCGGTATTAGCGTTGCATTATTTCGAATGGCACATTGGGGAACGGATCCGTTTCAAACATTTTGCGCGGGAATACAGGAATTAACAGGAATTAGCTTTGGATTATTATATATGATAATTAATGGACTTATGCTACTTGTTGTATTCTTGGTACAGAGAAAATACATAGGAATCGCAACGGTCCTAAATATAACATTGCTTGGCTATGTAGTGGAGTGGACATATGGCTGGTTACAAAGACAATATCCTGTAGAAAGCATTAGCAGTAAGATCATATTTTTGTGTTTGGGATTATTGCTTTTATGTATAGCGTCCTCTTTGTATTTTACGGCAGATCTCGGTGTTTCGACCTATGATTCAATCGCACTGTATTTATCTGAGAAAAAGGTGGCGCGATTCAGCATATGCCGTATTGGTACCGATTTATTCTGCGTAATTACGGGTGGACTTTTGGGCGCACCAGTAGGAGTGGGAACAGTTATTACCGCCTTTTGTATGGGACCGTTAATCCAATTCTTTAACAAGCATTTAGCACAGCCAATATTACTTTATCAAAAGAAGAAACCGGGATGACCCCGGTTTTTTTGTTTATAAAATATCATATGTTGTATAATCTGTACATTTTATGGTAAAATATTAATTATAAATTATTGTATTTTACTTAGAGCATCAATTGTCCTACTCCCGATAAAATAACTCTCATAAGAAAGAATCCGGTGGTTATTTATGTTTATGGCAAGGCAGCCTATATTCAATAAGGCAATGAAAATCTATGGATATGAACTTTTGTTCCGTTCCGATGCGAACTCAGGGAAATTCGAAGGTGCTTCCGCTATGGCAGCTACAGCCTCTGTTGTCGGTAATCTGTTCGAACAGGGTATTGATAGGGTTGTCGGCACAGCCAAAGCCTTCATTAACTTTGACTATGATTTTATTATGTCCGATTATATAGAGTTAATCAAACCGGATGCGCTTATTATTGAAGTGCTTGAAACCGTGAAGGTGGATGGAACATTAATGAACAGAATTGAATATTTAAAAAATCAAGGTTATCAGATTGCGCTGGATGACTTTGAAGAAGGCTATGACGCCTATCCTCTGGTTCCATTAGCCGATATCATAAAATATGATATTAGGATTACACCCCTGGATACACTTGTCAGCGATGTAAGACGGGCACTTTCCGAGAAAAAGACTCTTTTGGCAGAAAAAATTGAGACGGAAAGTGAATTCCGTCAAGCATCCGATATGGGGTTTCATCTGTTTCAAGGATATTTTTTCAGTAAACCCGCAATCGTGACAGGATTCAGCGTGAGGAGGAGCTCGAAGGAGCAATATTTCATGCTCCTTAAGGAATTGAAGAAAGAAGAGCCTTCCTATGATATTATGACGGAAATTATTGAAACGGACGTAAATCTTGCCTATCGTTTTATGAAAGTTATCAGCCATAAGAAAGGGGAATCGGCCTTCCATTCCATTCGATATGCATTGGTGCGCATGGGACTTACCGATTTGGAGAGATGGATAAATATATTAATGCTCCAAGATATTGCTCATAATAAGCCGTTAGAGCTTATGACGTTATCGCTGGTCCGCTCGAGATTTGGTGAATTTGTGGCAGACAACAGCATATATAAGAATCGTAAAAAAGAGATTTCTATGATGTGTCTGTTCAGCACTTTGGATGCCCTTTTAGATCAGCCGATGGAAAAGGCTTTGGAAGGGATGTTGATTTCCGGGGATGTATTTGATGCGCTTGTTTATGGAAAGGGTAGTTTAAAACCTTTCTGCTCCCTGATGTTATCATATGAACAAGGAGATTGGGCGCAAGTTCATCAATACGCCGAAGCGATCCGGCTCAATACCGGTTTGCTATATGAAGGATATTTGGAGTCCGTTCAATGGGCATATAAAGTGCTCACCTTTATGGAATAGCGTAACTGTTCAGTACCCTCACAGTCACAAAAGCAAAGATTGCTTTGTAAAAATCCATTAAAATCACCTTCGGTGATGGGATTTTTACTTGTTATTCGACATTATCTTACGGTCAGCGCAGTAAATGCGCAGACCTGCTGAATAGTTACGGAATAGCTTCTATTAACAATGTTGCTTATAACTTTGGAGAAAATCCCTCAATGCTTCTGCAGCCATACCGAGCTCATCTACATAAGGCAGGTATACGATACGGAAATGATCGGGCGTTGCCCAGTGGAAGCCTCCGCCGTGTGTGAACAGTATTTTTTTCTCTTTAAGGAAATCCAGGACGAATTGTTCATCGTTCACAATACCGAATTTTTCAATATCCAGGCGTGGGAACATATAAAAAGCAGCCTTAGGTTTGACGACGCTAAGCCCCGGAATATCCTTAATGGCATTATACATATATTCTCTTTGCTCATAGACCCTTCCTCCCGGTAAAAGCATATCTTTTGCATCGTCAAGATGTTCCAGAGCAGTTGGAATTAAGGATTGTGCGGGTACATTGGAACATAATCTCATGGAAGAGAGAAGATTGATTCCTTCTATATATCCTTGTGCCCGGGATTTATCACCGCAAAGACACATCCATCCGCATCGATAACCGGCTAGGAGATGAGACTTTGATAAGCCGTTGAAGGATATGGTAAAAAGATCCGGAGCGAGGGAAGCCAGAGCAATGTGCTCATGCCCATCCATGACAAGACGATCATAGATTTCATCCGCGAATAAAATCAGTTCATGCAGTCTTGCCAATTCTACGATTTGTAGTAGTATTTCTTTCGGATAAAGTGCGCCGGTTGGATTGTTCGGATTAATAACGACAATTGCTTTCGTTCTGTCCGTAATCTTTCTGCTCATATCTTCAATGTCCGGATACCATTCATTTTCTTCGTCGCATCGATAATGGACAGCGCGGCCTCCCGAAAGAGTGATGGAAGCGGTCCACAGAGGATAATCAGGCATGGGAACGAGTACTTCATCGCCGTCGCTTAGAAGACCCTGCATGCATAGGGTAATCAATTCGCTGACCCCATTTCCTGTATACACATCTTCCACAGAAACATCGGGCATCTGTTTGATCTTACAATATTCAACAATTGCGTTTCTTGCACTGAGGAGTCCCTTAGAGTCCGAATAGCCTTCCGTGCTCGTAAGATTCTCTGACATACTTTTTATTACGGCATCCGGCGCCCGGAAACCAAATGGTGCCGGATTTCCTATATTCAACTTTACTATTTTTTCTCCGGAGGCAATCATTCGGTTAGCCTCATCCATTACGGGTCCTCTGATGTCGTAACACACATTGTTAAGCTTTGATGATTTTTCAAACGTTTTCATATAAAATACCATGCCCTTTCCGACTATTTTATGACAAAGAAAAAGCCCTAAACGTAAAAACTTTTACGCTTAGGGCGAATATACTTATATCCGTGTTACCACCTAAATTCAGGAAGACCTGCTCTCAGCCACCACAATCATGGTGTTCCCCTGTAACGTGGGAGTACGTTGAAACCTACTGAACACATACATTACTGTGCCTTTGGGCTCCCCTGCTCCGGAACTGCTTCACCATGGACTCCATAAGGATTTTCACCAGCCATCCTCTCTCTGCAATTTCGTTCATGCTTACTACTTTCCTTCATTGCATTTATCTTTATCATTAAACACATTCTAATGACTGATAAAAGTTTTGTCAATAGCAAAGTTGTGTTTTCATTAATAAGCTTTTATTGATAAGTTACTTCCCCGTTGTGCTCCAACAGCGAGACTGAATTGATTCCATCCAGAGAATCGATAGCTTGCAGTAAGTTATTACCTTTATCTGTGCGAACCTCGATTACAAGATTTAAGTTTCTTTCCAGCAATGTTCTGGTTTTAATTTTGCTGTATTTGCAATAAGTATTTACCGTCTTTACGATCTCATCCGCATCTGTTCCCCTTGCCGCGTGAATCACCAGAATCATCGGCGGTCGAACGAGTGGAATCTTCTCGAGACAGATAACGGCCGCAGTAACAAAAAGCGACATGAGTACCGCTATTTGAGGCAAACCTGCACCGCATATAATACCTACGCTAATAGACCAGAATAAAAAGATTAAATCCATAGGCTCCTTGATGGCTGTTCGAAATCTTACTTTCTATTTGTTTCAGCTCCTTATCCGAAAGGGTATTGTTCCATTCTTTTATTACAATAGGCTGCTTATTTTCCAGTAGAATATAGTTTTTGTCAACGGTTCTTTCTAAATAATCTATTTCCAATAAATAGTCGCTTTTAACGTCGGTTTGATTGCTTTCTAATCCAATTCTTTCCATAATCTGGTATAACCCGGCATAATTGCCGTTGATATAAAGGTCGACGAATTGTGATTGGGGAGTAGACCCCATAAGAAGACTCGTACCAAGATCCATACCGATTTTATTTCTCAAATAGGTGCTGTCATAGTAGTTGGATAATAATATAAAGCGATTGGCAGGCTTCATACCCAGCATATCGACCGGGTTGTCAAAGCGGAGCTCGAATCCCTTTTTGTCGCTTTCCCATGAGGTATTTCCTCGACCGTGAAGAGCAGAGAAGTTATCGTAACGTAATAAATCTCCGGTTTCGGAAAGTACTTTTATCATACCTTCTTCTTTGTTTTCCTTGTTTTCATAAATATGAGACATACTTCCTGAAGCGGTAGAAATATCGATGCACGGGATATTGGCCGATTGATAAACTTTCAAATTTCCTTGTTGAAGGATAGTTCCGTCTTTGTCATAGAAAATCAGTTCGTTCGTTTTTCCGCGCTTGTCAATGAAAAGATCACCCTGCTGATAGACGGTGCCCTGATAGGTAAAATAGGCACAATCCAGATGTGAAATGTTTACTTGTATATCGGACGCATAGGCAGGTAGAAATAAATAATTGGAATCATCGGCTTCCGCATAATAGCAATAAATATCCTGTGTATTTACACCTTTACCGATAGAAAAGTGTAAACCTTCAAAATAATCTATACTTGCCGATGAATTATTATCTATTTGTGTGGTAACGGTTACAATCAAAAAGAAAGTAATGATAATACTTATAAGTCCTATAATTCGTTTGTCCATTAATTTAATTTCCTGCTCATTGTTCGTAAAATCCCTATTGAAAATTAATTCCCATATTATACCTTTTTGTTATACAATATTGTCTGGTTATGTCAATTACTGAAAAGATAAACGGTATTGTCTTGTAAAACGCAAAGTAATCTTAAAACAATCTTATCCTTAGTTGGTAATAAAGCTTTCACTTTCTATTAAAATAAGTTATAATATGCTTGCATAATCATCCTCCAAATTGAGGATTGAAAACTTATTTTCATCTCTATATTTAGCCTTTCACGATACTTCGTTAGATCAGACACTTGTTTTACATTTTTTGTAATACATTATAGAGGGGATTTAGTAATATGACAAAAGAAGAAAAGATAACGGCACGAAGAGTAGCGATAGGGGTTAGCTTACTTGTGTTAATCTTATCGGTATTGGTTTTTTATCTGTTTTTTTACAGGGAAAGGAGTGTATTTGTTGAGAAAGATTATTTTCCGGCAAAGCGTGTACTTTTTATAAGCTCCTATAGCGAAAGTTTCGATACTGTAGATTTACAGAAGGAAGGGATTCGTCAGGCCTTTAAAGGCAATAATATTCAACTCGATATTGAATATATGGATATGAAGAGGTTTGATAGGAAAGAAAACGAAGATTTATTCTATCAGAGTCTTCAATATAAGATTAAAAATAGTAAGGCGTATGATGCCATCCTATTAGGGGATGATGCTGCGCTGAAGTTCGCGATGGCTCATCAGGAGGAGCTTTTCGCAGGGATTTCTATGGTTTTTTTCTGTATTAATGATAAAGAACTGGCGATAACGGCAGGAGAGAATCCTTACATTACCGGTGCAGTAGAAGAGCTCTATTTGAAGGACACGATAGACATTGCCATTAAGTTTCAGCCTAAGGCAACCAAGGTCGCTGCAATTTATGATAATACATTGACTGGGAAGGGGGATTGGAAGCAGTTTAATAATATAAAATCCAGTTATCCTGAATATGAATTCGTGGGAATTAATGCATCGGAATATACGCTGGATGAATTCGGGCAAATACTCGGCCGGATAGAAGATGATACCATTCTTATTTTTATGGATCAATTCGAAGATATAGATAATAATTATTATACGATATTTGAAAGTGTACGCTATATTACAGAACGTGCGAAAGTCCCGGTATACCGGGTTTCGGTTTCGGGGGTCGGAGATGGTTTAATCGGCGGCAGGATGGTATCATATGATAAGTCAGGATATATGGCGGCTGCTATGGTGCTCGATCTTTTAAAGGGAGTAGATATTGCAGATATGCCGGTATATCTGACAGGAGAAAGCCAGTATTATTTCGATTATAATATTCTTAGAAAGTATGACATTGATCTTTCACTTGTACCGGATGATACGGTCATTGTTAATAAGGAACCTACTATATTTGAAAAGTACAAAGTCGTATTGATTCCTGTATTTGTATTTTCCCTCTTTTGCTTGTGCGTATCTTTAGTTATTGTTATTGATAGTTTGAAACGACGTCTCTTGATGAAGGATCTGCAGCGTTCTAATGAATATATTTTATATCAGGCAGAACACGATTATTTGACTAATCTGCCTAATAGGCGCGCGGCAATGGAGAAAATAGAGCTTCTGATTCATGAAAAAAAAGAATGTACTGTTATTATTATGGATATTGATGATTTCAAAGAAATCAATGATTCCTACGGACATATTTGCGGTGATGAAGTGCTGCGTGAGATTGCCGGAAGATTGTTGGAAATTACAGATGATAAGCTCTTCTATGTTTCCAGGTTCGGCGGCGATGAATTTTTGCTCATTATGAATGGAGCTGAATACGAGCAGAACGAACAGTACATGCATCGGATTAAGCAGGTGCTTGAATTACCTGTTGTTTTCGAGGATAAGAAACATTATATAAAAATGAGTATGGGAATTGCGGAAGTTAAAGGGGATGAGACGGAAGCCAGTGAAATTGTCTCCAATATGGATTTTGCGCTGTGTACTGCTAAGAAATCCGGGAAAAATGAATGGGTATATTATAATGTCAACATGAAGGATGAGGCAGTAAAAAGAAAAGACATAAAAAATATATTAAACGAGGCTTGTATCAATGATGGATTCTATATTCTGTATCAGCCTCAGGTCGATGCGGGAACAGGTAGGACTAATGGCTATGAGGCCTTGATACGGCTGAAGAATCACCTTATTTCTCCAATGGAGTTTATCTCCATAGCGGAGGAGACAGAGCTTATTTTAAACATAGGACGTATAGTAACAAAGAAAGTAATCGAGCAAATGGTGGAATGGCGCAGTAATGGCTTAGAGTTATATCCGGTGGCGATTAACTTTTCGAGTAAGCAAATACGGGATAAAGGATATGTCAATTATTTAAAGGGTCTTTTGGAGAAAAATGAAATTTCTCCTCATTTAATTGAACTTGAGATCACAGAAAGTATTTTTATCAATAACAATGAAAATGCTATGCAGCTATTTGAGGATTTCTCGGCGATCGGTGTTGGATTGGCACTGGATGATTTCGGTACCGGTTATTCGTCCATCAATTATCTGACCTACATACCGGTGGAGAAGATAAAGTTAGATAAATCGCTCGTTGATATTTTCCTTGATGATAGAGGCGGTGAGTTCATTGAAAATATCATACGGATGGCGCATTGCCTTGGTCTTAAAGTGACGGTCGAGGGAATTGAAGAAAAACATCAAAGCGACAAAGTGACAGCTTTTGGATGTGATTGTATACAGGGCTATTATTTTAGTAAGCCAATAACAGGGGGAGAGGTAGCGCTTTTAAAGAATCCTATTAAAGGATAAGAGTTGAGAGAGACGAAGAGAGAAAAGACCATGAGATATTTTAAATTAGATACCATAAATAAAAAGATCAGTATTTTTATCATTGCTATTATTCTGATTGCATTGACGAGCGTGTCTGCCGTTAATTATATAATAGCGAAAGCGGAAATTACTCGCTCCAATGAGATTATCTTAAAGAATGTAATTGAATCCAGCCTGTTTGAAATCAATAAGAATTATCAAAGTACATTGGAGGGAAATGGATGGATGACGCAGGAAGAGGCACAGGCCGCTTCTTTGAGAGCTATAAGACAGCTGCACGGGGAGTTGCAAGGAGATTCCGCAGATGCAGTTTCTAGTGCAACGACAGAAAATGCATCTTCACAGGAGAATGAGGCTGCACAATCAGGTGCAACGGCAGAAGGTGCGGATGCGGTATCCGGGGCAACGACAGAAGATTCGGCATCGGGAGAAAATGTGGACGCAGTGTCGGCGGCTACGGCTAACTCACATTTAAAAGATCATATGTTGAATCTGGGAGAAGGAGGATACTTTTTCATTGTTAATTCCGATGGTGATGTTATATTCCATCCTTTTTTAGATGGTAATATTCTGGACGTAGAGACATTAGATGGTAGACAGGTCATTCAGGAAATGATACAGACTGCTAAGAGCGGCGGCGGTATTTTAACTTATGAATTAGGAGAAGAGGTCAGCAGCATATCCGGTAAGAAGACGGTGTATACACAATATTTTCCGCATTGGGATTGGTCGGTTGCGGCAGTGATTTACAATGATGACCTTTTCCGGGGATCTCAGATTATTTTGAACTACAATCTGATAGCGTTAGCTGTTATTCTGGCAGTATCTTTAGGATTAGGTATTTTGATGACGAGAAGGCTGACAAGGCCGATTAATATGATTTCAGGGATTCTGGAAAAGGTGTCCAGAGGGGATTTGACCGTTGGAAAAATCAATATTAAGGCAAAGGATGAGACGAAGGTATTGGCGGATTCTGTGAATCTCCTGACGGATAAACTGAATCTCATCATTAAGTCGATGATTTCTTCCAGCAATCAACTAAGCCAGTTTTCAGGGGAGTTGAAGGAGGCTGCGGATAACGTTTCTTGTATGACCGAAGAAGTAACGGCTTCCATTACCCATATGGCGCAGTTCGGTGAGGAACAGACGCAGAATACGGTAAAGAGTGTGGAAGAAGTTGGCTTGCTGGGTGGAGATATCGAACGGACGGCTGAAGCCGGAAGTAAGATAGCACAGGCTGCAGAAAAGACTATGAACTTAAAAGAACAAGGGCTTGATTCTGTGAAGGAGCTGAAAAGGGCAAGCGATGAAAATGACGATAATTCCAGGAAGATGGAAGAGATTATCAATGCAATTAACGGACATTCCGAGAAGATAAAGGAAATCGTAGATATTATCGCCGGTGTTGCAGAACAGACGAATCTACTGGCCTTGAATGCCAATATTGAGGCAGCGAGAGCCGGAGAGGCAGGAAGAGGCTTTGCGGTAGTTGCCGGTGAGGTCCGCAGTTTGGCGACCGAAACTGCAAGAGCAACGGAAGGCATCAGGGAGAAAGTGGAGGAGATGCTGAGACAATCAGAAGATGCAGTGCACTTCGTTGGCAAGAACCGGGACGGTGTGGCGAATATTAATAAGTCAGTGGCTTCTACAGAAGATGTTTTCAATGAAATGGCTGGAGAATTAAAGAATCTTCTTTCCGATATCCACGGAATCGTCGGACATAATCAGGAGACGAACAAGAAGAAGGATCATATTCTAGGAATGTTGAAAAGTGTGACGGAGACAGCGGAAGAAAATGTATCTGCTATGGAGAATATTTCTTCGGCCGCGGAAGAGCAGTCCATGACAGTGAATGAAATTACGGGAAATATAGCTAAATTGAGCGAAATGTCAGAGGAATTGGACAGTTTGATCAATACGTTCCAGACGAAATAGAGAAAAATGGAATAAGAAGAGTGAGAAGCGGGGAAGGAATCCAACAGATTTCTTCCCCGCATTGTATTTACGTAATAGTCAGGTTACCTCACAGTTACGTATTTACATTGATTACATTGCAGACGTTAGGTTTGTGCTGAGGTTTCAAAGAGATGGATTGTGACCGTCTCTGGATTTGAACATATAATAAGGAAGAATGGTGTCGTTTTCTAATTGGGAGAAATTAGCATGTGTGGTATTGGAGGTTTTTTTGATTCGGAAATAAACTACAAGGAGTATCCGGTATATTACACGGAGATTCTAATGAAGATGAATGCGGTACAAAAGCATCGCGGACCGGATGAAGAGGGTATTTTTCTCGACAACCATATCGGTATGGGTCACGTGAGACTTTCTATTATCGACTTGGAAACGGGAAAGCAGCCCATAAGCTATGCGGCGGAAGGGCATACATGGACGATTGTTTATAATGGAGAGCTTTATAATATGAAAGAACTGCAGGATGAGCTTAGTGCAAGAGGAAGAACCTTTCGCACGAAGAGCGATGCGGAGATAGTTCTTATGGCATATCTGGAATACGGTTCTGAGTTCGTAAGCCGGTTAAACGGCATTTTTGCTTTTGCCATATGGGAACCGGTAAGGGAACAACTGTACTTATATCGAGATAGAAGCGGAGTGAAGCCGCTCTTTTATAAGAAAGAAGGAAGTCGGATAATTTTCTCTTCGGAGATAAAAGGAATACTTTCTTATCCCGGAGTAAAGCCCGTGTTGGATAAAAAGGGGCTAAATGAAGTATTCTCTATTGGACCGGCAAAAACATACGGCAGTGGTGTATTCATGGGAATTGATGAAGTATTGCCAGGCCATTACTTATGCTTTGGAAAAGGAGAGGTGAAGGAACGGTCTTATTGGTCTCTCGTTAGCTTACCTCATGAAGATAGTTATGAAAAGACGGTGGAGAAGACGAAGGAGTTAGTGGTCGATGCCATCGAACGCCAGATGGTGTCCGACGTTCCTATTTGTACCTTTTTATCCGGAGGGTTGGATAGTAGTCTGGTATCGGCAGTGTGCGCGAAAAAGCTTCAGGAGAAAGGGGAGCGTCTGAATACCTTTTCTTTTGACTTTGTAAGGAATGATGAATATTTCAAGGCTTCTGCATTTCAACCATCTCAAGACAGACCTTATGCGGAGAAAATGGCCGCATATTTGGCGTCCGATCACAGGTATCTGGAATGCACAACGCCGGACCAGGTAGAGTTGCTGAAACAATCGGTGGATGCCAGAGATCTGCCGGCTATGGCGGATGTGGATTCTTCTTTGCATTATTTCTGCGCCAAGGTGAGTCAATATAATAAGGTCGCCTTAACGGGCGAATGTGCGGATGAAATCTTCGGAGGTTACCCGTGGTTCCATAAGGAAGAATGTTTCCGGGCGCATACATTCCCGTGGACCATGAATCTGGAGGCGAGGAAGATTCTGCTTAGAGATGAATTTATTGAATATTTGGATATGGATGAATATGTACTTGCGGCTTATGAGAAATCCATAGCGGAAACACCCAGGCTTGCAGAGGATACGAAAGAGGAGGCGAGACGACGGGAAATTGCATATCTGAATCAAAAATGGTTCATGCAGACTCTTCTGGACCGAATGGACCGGGCTAGTATGTATACCGGACTTGAGGCGAGGGTGCCGTTTGCAGACCATAGGATTCTGGAATATGTATGGAATGTTCCCTGGGATATGAAGTGCCCTGACGGTGTGGTAAAAGGATTATTGCGAGAGAGTGCAAAAGAATATTTGCCGGAGGAAATATTATATAGGCGTAAATCACCATATCCGAAAACCTATGATAGGGAGTACGAACAGCTTCTTATTCTTAAGATGCAGGAGATAACAGAGGATAGCTCTTCTCCGGTACTCGAATTCATCGATAAAAACAAATTGGAGAAGTTCTTGTCAGCTCCTTCGGATTATGGGAAACCTTGGTATGGCCAGTTAATGGCGGGTCCGCAGATGCTGGCTTATCTATATCAAGTGAACTATTGGATTAAGAAATATCAAATAGAGCTGATATAGGTAATTGCGAAACGATTAAGTTGTGAAAATTTCACACACAATAAGTGCAGTTTGCAAAGAAAGATTGTATGAAAGTTTTCCATGCTCTGGTTATGCTATACACTGCACTGAGCCAAAACAGTCAGCCTTTTCAGCAGAGGCTTCAAGGCTTTCTATGTCTCAGCTACGTAGCATAGAATCGCCTGAAAAATCTTTCACACAATTCTTTCTGTCTTTAATGTAGCGAATTGTGTATGAAATTGTAACAGTTGATGAGTTTCGCAATTATCTAAATAGAGCTGGTAAGATAGAAGGAGGAGAAATATGGAAGCAAATGGTACAGTTCTGGTTTTTGGGGGAGATAGAAGGCTTACCTTTTTGGCCGAGGGGCTGACGGAATATTTTACCGAGGTAATTACCTATCCGCTTCATAGTTGTGACCATGGCAAGGAGATTTCCGATTCCGAGATAGCTTTTTTGGAAGAAGCATTTGCGAAAGCAGATATTATCGTGGGGCCCATTCCTTTTTCCAGAGATGGTGTGCATGTGTGGAGTGAAAGAGGAAAGATGGTTACGATAGATGTGTTCGGTGAATATATGCAAAAAGGGCAGCAACTGTTTGCAGGGAAGATACCTGAGACTCTGATAAATAAGATAAAAGAGAAGAGGGTAATTTGCCATGATTTTATGAAGATGGAGCAGGTGGAGGAAGAGAATTCACTTGCTACGGCGGAAGGGGCTTTGGCAGAAGCGATTACCCTTAGTGTTAACAACCTTCATACAGGCAATTGCCTGATCCTCGGATACGGAAAGTGCGGGAAAGCAATTGCTAATCTGCTGAAGGGCTGGCAGATACCTACCACCGTTGCTGTGCGAAGGGAAGAGGCGAGGGCAGAAGCAGAAAGCCAGGGGTTTCATGGAGTGCTTTTAGAGCAGTTAACGGAGCGGATAGGAAGTATGACATTTATCTTTAATACGATACCGGCGATGGTGCTAAAGGGGGAGTTGCTAGACAGACTTGAAAAAGATGCAGTCATTGTGGATATCGCATCCGCACCTGGCGGAACTGACTTTGAAACGTGTGAACGGCTCGGGATAAAAGCGGTACTCTCCCTTGGAATTCCGGGGAGGTATTCTCCGAAGACGAGTGCTGATATTTTGCTCCGGGCAATGCTGCCTATATGTGAGAAGGAGAAGCGTTTGTAAAAGTATGGGTAACTGTGAGGGGACTGAATGGTTACGTGTATGAATAGAAAGATGGGGAAAGGGAAAGGTGTAAAAGATGAAGCTTAAGGGAAAAAATATAGGATTCGCTATTACGGGTTCTTTTTGTACGTTCGATAATATACTAAAGGAGCTGGAAAAGTTAAAAAGTGAGGATGTGAATATTGTACCGATTCTCTCCTTCCATGCCAGCTCTATGGATACCCGCTTCGGTAGAGCGGCTGATTTTAAGGAGAAAGTAAAGGCAATCACAGGGAATGAACTGATTCTTACCATTGAGGATGCGGAGCCGATAGGTCCCGGAAATATGTTGGATATTCTCGTTATTGCCCCTTGCACCGGGAATACGCTTGCGAAGTTAAGCGCAGGTATTACCGATACACCGGTATTAATGGCTGCAAAAGCGCATATGAGGAATAATAAGCCTCTCGTTATTTCGGTATCTACCAATGATGCACTCGGATTGAATCTTACCAATATCGGTGTATTGATGAATGCGAAAGAAATTTATTTTGTACCTTTTGGCCAAGATAACGCCATGCAAAAAACAAAATCTATGATAGCGAAGACCGAATGGCTCATCCCTGCTATGGAGTACGCGTTGGAAGGCATACAGTGCCAGCCGCTAATACAATAAAACAAAAATAAAAACTTTTCCTATAAAGTTATTCGAAAAAAAACCGATATTTATAATAAGATATCAGTAAGAGTTTTATGCAAAGTTTCAGAAAGGAGGAGTGAAAGATGCGTATAGAAGCTTATTCACAGGTTCAGCAGATCTATAAAAAAACAAAAATTGACAAAAGCCAGAAAGCGGTCAGCCAAAGTGCGTCGGATCAGCTTCAGATTTCCAGTATGGGAAGAGAGTACCAGCTTGCGAAGCAGGCGATAGCAAACAGTGCGGATGTCAGAGAAGAAATAACCGCTCCTCTCAAAAAGAGTATTCAGACGGGTACTTACGAGGTGAGCACGGAGAAATTTGCTGATAAGCTATTACAGAAATACGAAGAAATGAGGTAGTCCCGTGGCAAGTTTGATGGAGAACCTAATAGATGTATTAGGGAAATTATGCGATGAGTATGAGAACTTGCTGGGACTTTCCACACAAAAGACACCGGTAATTATTGCCGGTGATTTGAAAGAGCTATCAAAAATCACGGATGAAGAACAAATCGTTGTAAGTATAATCAATCATTTGGACCGCAGCAGGCAAGAAGCGGTTCGTGATATTGCCAACGTAGTAAACAGGGATGTTGAAGATTTGAAGCTTGCTAACATTATTCAGATGCTTGAGCCAAGACCGGTAGAGCAGCAGAAGCTGGCGGTAGTATATGACAGACTGACGGAAGTAGTCGGTCAGGTACGTAGGGTGAATTCCCAGAACAGAGAGCTTTTATCCAGCGCGCTTGAGATGGTCGAGTTTGAAATAAATATGCTCCAGGCAGTGAAGGCAGCTCCTGCAACAGCCAATTACAATAAGGGTGCATACAGCTCTGGAAGTGTAATTGGGGTGGACAGAAGCGATTTCGATGCAAAACAATAATCCCAAGGCGAGGTAATATCATATGTCATTATTTGGAAGCTTATATGTCGGTACATCCGGCTTACAAACAAGTCAAAATGCGCTCAACACAACAGCGCACAATATGTCTAATGTCGATACCGTAGGATATACGAGACAACAAATCCAGCTCGGCACGAGAAGTTATAATATTCTCTCGGTCAATGCTTCTGCTATTTCATACCAACAGACAGGTCTAGGCGTACTCTATTCCCAAACAAAACAAGTCAGAGATCAATTTCTGGATAAAATATATCGCAAGGAATCAGGGCGCAGTGCGTTCTATGAGACGAATACACAAGTCATCGAGGAGATGGAGGACTTGTTCGGTGAATTCCAAGGCGTGGAATTCTCAGAAGCTTTAGAGAACCTTTGGACAGCGATCGAAGAACTGGACAAGGATCCTTTGAAGCTTACGAATCAGAACTTATTTGTGACCCGCAGTGCGGAATTTCTGCAAAGAGCAGGTCTTATTTATCAGGGATTATGCGATCAGCAGGATAACCTGAATATACAAGTGAAGAATAATATCAATACGATTAACAATTATGGCCAGCAATTAGTTGATATTAACAAGCAAATATTGAAAATTGAATCGGGCAATATAGAAAAAGCCAACGATTTACGGGATAGAAGGAATCAAATTCTCGACGAGCTTTCCAAGATGGGAAATATGAGCTATGAAGAAGATATGTATGGCATTGTGACCGTGAAGTTCGAAGGCGTGGATTTCGTAAGATCGGACAGTGTTAACAAGTTGGAATTATACGAAGATAAGTCCACAGGATTCTATACTCCTTATTGGTCACAGCTTGCGACCTACAAACCCAATGCTTATGGTGAGATGACATTGGATTTGGAAGCAGCGAGATTGTATGACCCAACACAGATTATTTCCTCCGATCTCAATACGGATATAGGTTCCATGAGAGCGATATTGCTTGCCAGAGGCGAGAAACGTGCGACTTACCACGATGTACAGGATGCAGATCACTACAATACTAATATATCACAGTCTTTACTTATGAATATACAGGCGGAATTCGATCAGCTAGTGAATAAGATTACGACGATAATCAATGATGTATTGAAGGAAGCAGCGCTGAGCGAACCGGACAGTGATTATATGAAAGATGAGAATGGTAATCCGTATAAGCTGTTTGAGGTTATTTCGCCGGATGGAGCAGTAGGATTTACGATTGGAAATATTGTTATAAATGAAGCTCTTGTAGCCGACCCGGCCAAGCTTTCTTTCCGGCTTGCGGATGGTAAAGAGGACAAGGAAACAACAGGTAAGTTGATCAAGGCTTTTTCGGAAGAAACGCATACATTAAATCCTAACCTTAAGACAACTACGAACTTGATGAAATATTATTCCAGCTTGATTTCCCAGATAAGTAATACTGGAGAAGCCAATAAAGCAATTGCGGCGGCGCAGGTCAATACGGTAAATGAAGCTTTCTCCGCAAGAGAGCAGATTGTAGGCGTGTCCTCGGATGAAGAAATGGAATTCATGATTAAGTTCCAGAATGCTTATAATGCATCCAGCAGGTATATTAACGTAATCAACGAAATGATGGAACATATTTTAAATACATTAGGAAGGTAAGGTGAGGTAGATGCCATCACAATTTTTCGGATTGACAATCGCATCATCAGGACTTCGGGCAGCGAATGCAGCACTGAATACGGCGGGAAATAATATTTCCAACGTACATACAGATGGATATAGCAGACAAACGGTATCACAGGAGGCTACAGATGCTCTTCGCGTATTTGCCACATATGGCTGTGCCGGTGCCGGAGTTGATACGGTGGCAATCGAGCGTATCCGCGATAGCTACTATGATATGCGGTTTCGCAATAATAATACGACGCTTGGTGAGTACGATGTTAAGAAGTATTATACAGGTACGATTCAACAGTATCTGGATGATGATGGAATCTCGGGTTTCGGAACGATCTATGATGCTTTCTGGGCAACATTACAGGGAGTGTCTACCGCAGCAAGCGCCACGGACAGCAAGGCACAATTTATTGCAGCAGCACAGAGCATGGCGGAATATTTCAACAATACAGCGGGTAACCTGAAAGAATTACAGAAAGATATTAACTCCGAGATTAAGATAAGAGTGGATCGAATTAACGCGATTGCTACAGAAATAGCTACATTGAACAAGCAGATAAATGTAATTGAAATGACAGGTGCTGCAGCGAATGAGTTGCGTGACAAACGCGATTTGATGCTGGATGAGCTGTCTGAAATCGTAGATATTGAGACTCAGGAAGTGGCTGTTACGGATGCCAACAATCCGAATAGAGAGACTGGCGGAACGAGATTTATCGTATCTATCGCCGGTGGACAACCGCTTGTGAATGGCAATGATTTCAATACGCTGGAATGCCGTTCCAGAGCGAAAAATGAGAAAATCAATATGACGGACGCGGATGGTCTGTATGATATTTATTGGAATAACGGCAATGAGTTCAATTTAAATAATGCGGCTATGGGCGGAGCGCTAAAAGGCCTTGTGGCGATGCGTGACGGCAATAATAGTCAGGCGTTTTCCGGAATTGTAACAAATGTAGGAAGGACGGCTGATGGTGCGGATGCGGAAGTTAGGATCAAAGTGACGCAGGAACACCTGAAGAATATGGACAAAAATAATCTTTCCGATACGGGAGGAAGTATTGTTATAGGAAATACGATTTATTATTATAAATCTTGGGAATACGATGAAGCGAATTCCACTTATATTTTCCGTATGGATGATGCAAAATGCGATTCCGTTATCGATGCTTCTAAAATTGCAAAGGAAGCAGAAGTAGGTAAGAATATTTCCTATCAGGGAATTCCCTACTACTTATCTCAGATGAATGAATTCGTCCGTGCTTTTGCAGCTAAGGTGAATGAAATATTTGCGAGTGGATTCGGAGCAACAGGTGAAGAAGGTGAAATACTTTTTACCGCAGCAAAAGCAATGACAGGAAGCAGCGCGAATGATTCGCAGTATGACAAGGATGATTTTCTTAGCAGTGATAAGGGCTATTATGAGATGACTGCCTTCAATCTCCAAATCAACAATAAACTGCTCGCCAATGCCGACTTACTCGGAACAAGATCCAGCAAAGAGGTAGGTGTGGAAGAATGCGGCAAGATCACGGAGTTAATCGCCACACTGAGCGATAAGACGAAGTTCAACTTCCGCAATGCAACAGCCAGCGAGTTCTTGCAGAATCTTCTGTCCGATGTGGCTCTTAATGCCAGCAATGCGAATACCTTCTATGATACCTATTTTGGGATTGCGGTAACGATTGAGAATCAAAGAGCATCCATTTCCGGTGTGGACGAGGATGAGGAAGCGACGAATATGATAAAGTTCCAGAACGCCTACACCCTTTCATCTAAGATGGTACAGGTATTAACGGAAATCTACGACCGTCTGATACTTGAAACCGGAGTATAGGAATTTCACATATGATGAGTTCTCTTCTGAGAAAGTGTGTATGGAATTATAAAGTTCGACAGGTAGCTATGTATAAGCAGGAGAAAGGCACGGTGTTACGATGAGAATGACGAATAAAATTATGCAGAATAACTCTTTGCATAATATTAATAATAATAAAGTGCTTCAAGATAAGTTAAGTACGCAAATGTCCACACAGAAGAAGATAACGAGACCTTCGGATGATCCTGTTATTGCAATCCGTGCGTTAAGACTTCGAAGCGATGTATCCCAAATTAAGCAATATTATGAGAAAAATGCTCCCGATGCGGAAAGCTGGATTAAGGTGACCGCGGATGCTCTGAATACAACGACAGAAGTTATTTATAATATGATAGAGCAAAGTAATAAGGGAAGTAATAAGGACCTGGGCGCAGATACGTTGGAAATCATCATTACGCAGCTGAAATCTTTAAGAGATGAGTTCTATGCAACAGGTAATGTAGACTTTGCCGGACGCTATGTATTTACCGGATACCGTACAGATACTACACTGACCTATACGGAGGATACAAAGGAAGAGTTTAAGATTACCGAACAGCTTAATATTTCCGCTATCGATACGATTAATTATACGAATATAGGAGCTTTGAAGGGGATATCGAAGGAGAATTATGACCCGGCAACCTCGGCAATCAGCGATACTACAATAGAGAACAGTAATATCTATCGTATTCGATTGTCTTATGACAATTTATCAGCCGATGCTGCGGCATTCAGTGCAGCTAATTTAACAAAAGTGACGAATCAGACGACGACTCCTCCGACAGAGGCTCCTTTATTTCCGGCAGGAACATCGGTGACAGCTATGTCATCGACAGCAACACCGAATCCGTATGAATATATTATTAATAATCCCGATAAAGTAGTGTTGATTCCTGAGACGGGAGAGCTTTTGATAGGGAAAGCGGTATATGATGACATTACGGATGATACTTCTCCCAACTTCGTAGATTCGAATGCCGAGATAAGAATTAGTTATACGAAAGACTCGTGGAAGGAAGGGGATTTGCGTCCTCAACATTACTTTGCATGTGAGTCAGCAGACGGAATAAAATATAATTATAACAAAAACGCAGATGAAACGGCGCTACCTCCCAATGATTACTATATAACCAGAGAAGGTGTTTCCCAAGTAATCCAATACGATGTAGGATATAACCAGAAGATTCGTATCAACACAACAGCAGATGAAGTCTTTACTCTCGATATAGATAGAAATATTGATGATATGGTGAATGCGTTGGAAGCGCTGAAGGAAATCGATAAGAGCAGGACGAATTTGAAGAGAATGCTGGATGGTATGGAAGAAGGTCAGACAGGGTATGATAATTTAAAAGCTACCTATGATGCGGCAGATAAAGCATACACCTATATTCGTGAAAATATGCAGAAAATGTTCGAAGGGTTGACCACCAAGATTCAGGGAGCATTGAGCACTACGAATGTGGCGATTACGGATAATGGTACGAGGGGCAGCCGTCTTGATTTAATCACGAACCGTTTGATGACTCAGAAGACTACATTCCAGACATTACAGTCATCGAATGAGGATGTGGAGATTACAGAAGTGACGATACAGCTTACGAGTATGAATTATTCTTATCAGTCAGCCCTAATGGCGACGAGTAAGATTCTGCAGAACTCATTGATGCATTACATTTAAAAGGAGAAGCCATGATAATACAGACGAAGGTATTTGGTGAAATTACGATAGATGAAGAGAAGATTATTACATTCCCCAAAGGGATTGTAGGCTTTCCTGATTTGACAGAGTTTACGATGATTCACGATGAAGAAACGGGAGCCGGTTCTATTCATTGGCTGCAGTCCATACAGGAACCTGCCTTTGCAATGCCGGTTATGGATCCACTGCTGATAAAGGAGGATTATAACCCGGAAGTTGAGGAAGAATGGATTAAGCCGTTAGGTGAATTGAATCCCGAGGAACTGCTTGTACTCGTAACTGTTACGGTGCCCGGGGATCTTACGAAGATGTCTGTGAACCTAAGAGGCCCTATCGTTATCAATGCAGGAGCCAAAAAAGCATGCCAGGTAATCATAGAGGGAGATGAATATCAGGTTAAATATCCTATTTACGATATTCTTCAGGCAAAGAAAGCGGGTGAATAGATGTTAGCCTTATCGAGAAAGAAAAATGAAGCCTTGATTATTAACAATAACATTGAAATTACAATACTTGAAATCAAAGGCGAGCAAGTGAAAATCGGAATTGCAGCACCGAAGGAAGTGCCTATATACCGTAAAGAGGTGTACGTTCAGATACAGGATGAAAACAAAGCATCTATGGATGTCGAGGGTGTAGATGCGTTGAAGAAGTTATTGGGATAATTTAGAAGTTAAGACTAATTTTTAGCAAATAATGAGCCTTGGGCAGGTGAGAACTTGCTGCAAGGCTTATATTAGAAAAAGGGACTAAGTTTTTATCAAATTTATCCGATATAATAAATAAGCATGTAGTAGAGAAATATCTAATTTAACATATTATCACATGGAGGTGGTTACAATGGCAATGGAACCGGTAGGGAATATTAGAAATATTCAGACACAGATGGCGCAGAGTGTGACAGAGCCCAGGTCGGTCACGGAGAACAAGGAGGTTTTCTCATCTGAAACATCAGCCAATATTAGTACATCTGTGAAGACAGATAATCAGAATGCAGACGTTGATAGCAGAGAAGCGCGGCAGTCAGACAGCGAAAAAGTTAAAAAGGCGGTAGAACAGCTTAACAAAAAAATGCCCCATTCAGAAGCTGTGTTTGGTATCCATGAAGGAACTAATAGGGTTATGATTAAAATTGTGGATAAAGATACAAAAGAATTGATTAAGGAATATCCACCGGAAGAGACCTTGGATATGATCGCTAAGGTATGGGAATTAGCAGGTATTCTAGTGGATGAGAAAAGATAGGAGGAAAGTAGCATGCCGATAAGAATTACAGGTATGAATTCCGGATTGGATACAGAATCAATTATTTCGGAATTAATGAAGGCAAAAAGAATAAGTGTAGATAATGTAAAGAAACAGCAGACAAAGTTACAGTGGAAACAGGATGCATGGAAGGACTTGAATAGCAAGGTATATAAGTTGTTTAATACTACTCTTAATAATATGCGTTTTTCAACAGATTATAGCAAGAAGATAACCTCTGTTTCTGATTCATCTGTAGCGAGTGTGGTAAGTAGTGATAATGCAATGAATGCAGCACAGGAGTTGAAGATTATCCGAAAGGCATCTGCTGGATTTTTGACCGGAGCCAAGTTGAATGGTGGTAGTTATACGAAGAGTAGTAAGTTGGTAGATATAACAGATGCAGATGGTGATAAAATTGAAGCAGGAAGTTCCTTTAGCGTTACGGTAGGAGGAAAGACTACGGATATTACGGTTACCGAGAATATGACCATGGGGAGTTTGGTCAGTGCATTGAAAAGTGCCGGTGTGGATGCTAACTTCGATGAAAAGAATCAAAGATTATTCATCGGAGCGACTACAAGCGGGACAAACGGTGACTTCTCCATTACGGCTTCCAATAAAAAAGGCATTACGGCTCTCAGTGCGCTAGGTATTTTCGATAATGGTATTCGCGACGATGGTGAAGATACGGCTGTCATGAAAGAATATAAGAAATATGCGGATATGACTCAAGAGGATAAGGAGGCAACTATCAATGCGGAAGTGGCGAAACGTCTCGTTTCCTACATAAAGCAGCAAAAGAGTCTGAACGAAACGAAAGAAAAGCAAGAAACGAAATTGCAGGAACTTAAGACCGATTATACCAGGGACGGTTATACAGGAAATTTAGATGATGCGGATACGAAGTCGAAGCTTCAGGCGGATATCGATGATTTGAAGTCGGAAATCGAGAATTTAGGAACGCCGGAAGAGGGAACTCCTGAAGCGACGGCATTAGCGGAGAAGAATGAAGCGCTTGCGGAGCTCCGGAAAGAAATGGCGTATGTGACTTCTTATGAAAAGGCGAAGGCAAGTCTTGCTGCTACGGAAGCTTCGCTCGCTGAAGTGGAGTCTTATCTTGATGAAGATGGAATCAGTGCGAGTGATACGTTAATTGATGAAGTGACGGATATGGTTAATGACAAGATTGAATCGGCAATCGAGGTATTAGCGAACGCATCGACGAATGCTGATATGAAACGAATTGACGGACAAGACGCAACTATCACATTAAATGGTGTGGAATATACATCGACCAGCAATGTATTCGAAGTGAATGGCCTTACAATAACGGTGCTCGGACAGGAGGGAGATGAAGCGACCCTTACGACGAGACAGGATACCGATGGTATTTATAATATGATTACCAATTTTATTAAGGAATATAATTCTTTAATAAATGAAATGGATAAGCTTTATAATGCGGATCGGGCGAAAGGCTATGAGCCGCTGACGGAAGAAGAGAAGAAGGAGATGTCAGAATCCGAAGTAGAGAAATGGGAATCTAAGGTTAAGGATGCTATCCTGAAGGGAGATTCTAACCTTTCTACTGTTGCTTCTAGTTTGAAAAGTATTATGCTTGCCGGAACGGAAGTGAATGGAAAAAGAATGAATTTATCGGATTTTGGCATAGAAACATTAGGATATTTCAGCTCGGCGAATAATGAAAAGAGTGCTTATCATATCGATGGTGATGAAAATGATAGTAATACGAGTACAAAAGAAAATAAATTAAAGGCGGCGATTGCGTCCGATTCGGATACTGTAATTGCTTTCTTTTCACAACTATCACAGAGTCTATATAGTAATCTGAATAAAATGACAGCAGGTACAGATTTAAGAAGCTTTGGTTCAATTTATGATGATAAAAAGATGAAAGAGGATTATGACAGCTATACTACTAGAATTAAGACATTGGAGCAGAAGCTCAATGCTATGGAGGATAGATACTATAAACAATTCTCAGCAATGGAGACAGCGTTAGCTAAGCTTCAGTCTAATCAGAGTGCTGTATCGAGTTTACTAGGAGGTTTGTAGGGTATGGCTTTACCGAATGGATATACGCAATATAATAATAATCAGGTACTGACAGCTACTCCGGCAGAATTGACCCTTATGTTATATAGTGGGGCAATTAAGTTCTGCAATATTGCTATAGTAGCAATAGAGAAGAAAGATATGGGTAAGGCACATACTAATATTGTGAAGGCGGAGAAGATTGTGGAATATCTTAGGACAACATTAGATATGAAATATCCGGTAGCTCAGGACTTCGATAATATCTATTCCTATCTGGATAGGCGGTTAGTAGCAGCGAATGTAAAGAAGGATGTGGCTATCTTGGAAGAGATATGCGAACATCTTCGTTCAGTAAGGGATACATGGAAGGAAGTTATGCGCTTGAATAAGGAAAAAGGAGCTGTATGATAGAAAATTATCTTCAAGTTCTGGAGCAAAGTCTATATAAAAAAATAGATATACTATCTCGTATACAGGACGTGAGTATAAAGCAGGAGTATCTTCTGAAGAAAGAAGAGGTGTCAGCAGAGGCTTTTGATGCTAGTATTGATGAAAAGCAATTATTGATAGAAGAACTAGAGCGGTTAGACGAAGGTTTCGAAGCTTTGTATAATCATGTGAAGGAGCAACTTTCGGTAGGTAAAGAGAAATATAGTAACCAAATTAGTCGTCTACAAGGACTAATAACCAAGGTGACGGAAAAAAGTGTAGCTATTCAGACGCAAGAAACGAGAAATAATAAACTTGCCAAGAGTTATTTTACGATTGAAAGAAAAAATATCCAGAAAAATAGGACATCTTCGAAAGCGGCGCTCAATTATTATAAGAGTATGAATAACTCTCAGTCAATATCGCCTCAATTTATGGATAAAAAGAAATAATAAATTTTGAAGCAAATAAAATAAATAATTACAAAAAAGGTATAAAGTATCCAAAATTCGTGCCGATATATAGTACAAGTAAATCATTACTTAGAAAATTAATGTTTCTTAAAGGAAGCGTACGATCCGATAGGAAATATTATAAAAAAATTTGGTGGCAAGGAAGCCACTACATATTCAAGGAGGAATATATTATGGTAGTACAACACAATCTTACAGCGATGAACGCTAACAGAAACTTAGGTATTACAACAAGTGCACAGGCAAAACAGACAGAGAAATTATCCTCAGGTTACAGAATCAATCGCGCAGCAGACGATGCAGCAGGTCTTTCTATCTCTGAGAAAATGAGACGTCAGATTAGAGGTCTTACACAGGCTTCTACGAATGCTCAGGATGGTATTTCTATGGTTCAGACAGCAGAAGGTGCTTTAAGTGAAGTTACTTCTATGCTTCAGAGAATGAATGAGCTTACAGTTAAAGCTGCTAACGGTACTTACACAACAACACAGAAGCAGTATATTGCGGATGAAATCAACCAGTTAACATCTGAAATTGACAGAGTTGCTACAACAACGAGATTTAATGATCAGATGCTTTTATCTGGTGGCTTCGGGACAGCTAGTAAAGCTATGGTACTTCAGGTTGGTAATGAAGTAAATGAGACAATGAAGATTCAGATTCATGATATGCGCGCATCTGCTATCACCACTGGTCTTAACGGCAGCCTTACATGGAGTTCAGCAGCGCTTTCTTCGATTACAACTTTGATTACTAATATTAAAGATGGTCTTGAGAAAGTTTCATCTCAGCGTTCCCAGCTTGGTGCTATGCAGAACCGTTTAGAACACACAATTAGTAACTTGGATAACGTTGTTGAAAATACTACAGCAGCTGAATCTCGTGTACGTGATACAGATATGGCTAAGGCAATGGTTTCTTACTCTAACAACCAGATTCTTGCACAGGCAGGTCAGGCTATGCTTGCACAGGCTAATCAGGTTAATCAGGGTGTATTATCCTTAATTCAGTAAGATAAACTATCGTACAATAATAACTGATAAGAGAGCTGATTATATCAGCTCTCTTTTTTCGAAATAAAGCTTAGTTTAGAAAGGCACATTTGATAAAATGAGGATACTAATGCTGGAATGGGACAGCTTTGCACAGGAATATATCGGTGCTGCATTTCAAAGGTCAGGCTGCCAGGTAGAAATATATCCATGGCCATTCGGTCAACAGAATATGAGAGATAATCGTATATTAGAAGATGAATTGGAGAAAAAATTACGAGGTGAGATATACTCGTTTGTTTTTTCTCTGAACTTTTTTCCAGTGGTTTCTAAAGTATGCCATTCTGTAGGAATTAATTATATAGCATGGGTATACGATACACCTTATTTATTATTGTATTCTGATCATATCAGATATACGACCACCACGGTATATCTCTTTGATAAGACTCTTTGTAGAGAAATGAACAAAAATGGTATCAATAATGCTTACTATATGCCTATGGCAGCGCCGGTAGAGTATTATAATAGCTTAAATGAGAATGTGGGAAAATACTTTCAGTCGGAAATTTCTTTTGTAGGATCACTTTATACGGAGGAAACTCAGAACTTTTATAAAAATTTAACAGGTATTAATGCCTATACGCAAGGATACCTGGAGGCGTTGATTCAGGCGCAGAAGAATATATATGGAATGTTTTTTCTTGAGGAACTATTGAAAGGGCCGATAGTGGAGGAACTTCGTAGAGTTTGTCCGGTTGCCAGAGGAGAAGATGAGTGGGAGTCAGAAGAGTGGATATATGCCAATTACTTTTTGGCAAGGAGATTGACAGGAATACAAAGAGAAGAAATATTGAAAATAATCTCTGAGATTCATAAGGTGAAGTTATATACACCTGGAAAGACGCCTGCGTTGCCTTATGTGGATAATTGCGGCCCCATAGATTACGTACGTGAGATGCCATATGTTTTTAAAAACACTAAAATTAATTTGAATATGACACTTAGAAGCATCTATACAGGAATTCCGTTAAGGGCTATGGATATTATGGGATGTGGCGGTTTTCTTCTTACCAATTATCAAGAAGACTTTTTGGAATTCTTCGAATCGGATGTAGACTATGTTTATTATACAGATAATGAGGATTTGCTTATGAAAATAGAATATTACCTTACACATGAGAATGAGCGTGAGCGAATTGCCAGGAATGGTTACGAAAAGGTATCCGGCTATCATACATATGAATGTAGAATTCGAGAAATGCTGGATCGGGTAAAAGGAGAACTGAAGTAGAATGAAAATTTTATGGATGGATTGGGATTCTTTTGGAAGAGATGGAATCTATAAGGAATTTATAAATAGAGGATACGAGGTAGAGCAGTTTGTGTTGAATCGTGCAGAGAATATGCGGTTGAACCAGGAATATGCAGGGGAAATGGTTCATTATATAGCAGAAAAAAAGTTTGATTTCGTGTTCTCATATAACTATTTTCCTGTAGTCTCATTAGCGTGTAATGCTTGTCAGGTGAAATATATTGCGTGGGTATATGATAGTCCAATGGTAGCCTTGTATTCCAATACTATTTATTTTCCCTATAATTATGTATTTATTTTTGATAAGGCAGCGTATATCGATTTGATAAAGTGTGGTGTCAATACTGTGTACTATTTACCTATGGCTACGGATGCAGGAACGTATGATAATTATAATGTTAATCAGGGTATTCGTGATATATATACCGCATCCATTGCTTTTGTTGGTTCTACTTATACAGAGAAGAAGCATCAACTTTATAGCCGCTTGCAGAATGTGAATGATTATACGAGGGGTTATTTAGAAGGTATGATTCAAGCTCAGAAGAAGATATATGGCGAATTAATCCTCGAGGAGATGATGACTCCGGATATTATGGAGGAGATATCCAAGGTTCAGCCATGGACGATGAATGAGGATGGATTTGAAAGACCTTCTTGGGTATTTTCCCATTATTTTCTGGCCAGAAGGGTAACCTCATTGGAAAGATATGAGGTACTCAAGATGCTGTCAGAGAAATATCAAGTGGTTCTATATACGAATGAGAAAACCCCCCAGTTAACTAAGGTAGAGAATAGGGGGCCAGCCGGAATATTGAAGGAATCGGTGTATATATACCGTTGCTCTAAGATTAATTTGAATATATCGCTTCGTAGCATTGTTTCGGGCATGCCCTATAGAGTATTTGAAATTATGGGCAGTGGTGGTTTTCTTTTGTCCAATTTTCAAGCAGATTTCTTGGATTATTTTATTCCAGGGGAAGATTTTGATTGCTATAGTAGTTATGAGGAGCTGATGGAGAAGGCAGAATATTATTTGGTTCATGAAAAAGAGAGAGAAGAAATTGCTAGAAATGGTTATGAGAAGATTAAAAAATATCATTCTTATAAAAACCGTTTAGATGTGATATTGGATGTAATATATGGCGAGAGAAGACAGTAAGGAGAGAATGTGTGGATAGTATATCGAGCGTGAATCCTAGAATATTACAAAGCATTGGTAAGATAAGACAAGCCTTGGAGGAGGGGAAGATATCGGTAGAAGAATTTCCGATGGAAACTATTTCTAATTTGTTGGAAAGTACCATAGGGAAGACTTGCTGGCCCCGTACAGAGGGGGGAGATAGGAAGGAGGTTGAAGAAGTTCTTGAGGTATATAGGCGCTTGTTTAAGCATTTGCGTGATGAAAAAGATGCTAAGGGATGTGCTGATTTGCTTAGGATATTCGGGATACAGTACAAAAGTCTATATGGTGCATTGGAGCACTGTGATAGATATCGGAATAGAGTAAAAGAGGCAGGAAATGCATGGTCGGAATTACAATATGAACTTCATGAGCAGAGGCAGGGGAGCTGGGAAGGCTATGAGAAGCCTTTGGCAAATAGCAGAGGTGTTATTTATATGTGTTTGTTTGGGGGAAATATGTCAATATGGGAACCAATATACAAGAATGCCTTTTGGGATTATATATGTTTTACTGATCAAAAAGAAAAATGGGGAAAAAAAGAGGGCGTTTGGCAGTTTTACGAAATGAAAAATCCTAAGGGGTGGCATAATGGTTTGCTTAGAGATTATTATATGATCAATCCTCATCAGATATTTCCGGATCATGATTTTAGTATATGGATTACCCCGGAGATGCAGATGGTAGGAGAATTGGAACAGTGGTATGAAGCCTATGGAAAGAATGCATCCTTTTTGGCATTTCCAGATGATAAAGCAGATGGTATTCATCATATTATAGGAACAACATTAAAGGATGATGACAATAATATTGCTCACAGAAAGAAGCTTTATGAATATCAAAAGGAAGGCTACCCTCGACATTTTGGACTTATTGATATCCGGTGTATTTTCCGGAACCATAAAGATGAGTTGCTGTGGCAGGTATTAGAAAGTTGGTGGAGAGATGCAGTAAGTGATTTCAATTATGGCAGATATGGTTTTAATTATGCTGCATGGCAGAAGAATTTTAAGTTTGCGCTTTGTAATCAGTTCATAAATGATAATGAGTACATTATTAATACCCATATGTAATGGGGAAGAAGAGAAAGTGATTAGAGATAAACGATAAGAGAATGACAAGGTGGGAATATATATGCTAGTATTTGAGGATAGTTTTTATGATGGAGAATGGCGGGGAGATTTTTTTGTAGCAGGGGAAATGAAGCGAGCATGGGCAGCTCAGATGGAGTTGCTGATGGAGATAGACCGGATATGTAAAAAACATGATATTCAATATTACGCGGATGCTGGTACCTTATTGGGGGCTATAAGGCATAAAGGCTTTATTCCATGGGATGATGATTTGGATATTGCGATGAAAAGAAAAGACTATGAAAGGTTTTTTGTAGTTGCGAAAGAAGAGCTTCCAAGATCCTATAAGATAGGAAATATCCATAATAACGTAGGATGGGAGGAACCCTTTATGCGTATTATAAATGGTGATAAAGTAAACTTTACGAAGGGGCATTTAGAACGGTGGCATCGATGTCCGTGGGTAATCGGAGTGGATATCTTTCCTATCGATCACTTGCCCGATAATCTTGAGGAAAGGGAGCTCATGATAGATTTATACATGCTGATCAGAACAGTTGCTAGCCACATTAAGGAGGGAATTGATACACCTGAGGTATGGGAAGGTGTAGCGGGAATAGAGGAATTGTGTCACGTAAAGTTGGAGAAAAGCAATATCATATCGGAATTATTACATTTGGCAGATAAGATTCTCAGACTTTATGAAAAGGATGAAGTTAAAGATATGTCAATTCTCGTGTATATGGGAGCGAACAGATCAAATATATACAAGAGGGAGTGGTATGAACAGGTGGTAGATATGCCTTTTGAGAATATCACACTTCCTGTTCCTATAGGATATGATGAAATACTTAAGGCGAAGTATGGTGATTATAGCGTACCGGTACGTGAGGAACTTCATGCGTATCCATTTTATGCTGAACAGAAAAAACAGTGGGAGGAACATTTGCTCAACAAGCAGAAAGCAGAGTATAGTGAATAGAGGTGGAAAGGAATGAATGACAACTATGAACGCAGTGATTTGCTATACAAGGCGTTTGCCGAGAGGTGAAGAGAAAGAATTATCATTTTTAGATATTTTATTAGACGACACCTGGGTGGGGGACAATATCCAATATGAAGATTCTTTAGTTGCGGAGATAGGGGATAAGAATACCTGCCTTTCACAAAAGCGAAACTATGAATTTGTGTTGAGAGCTGCTAAAAGATTCCGGGTAAAGGCTATTGGAGCGGGGATAGAAGGCTGTGATGATATATCCCAAGAGGATACGTGGGAGGCATTGAAAACGGATTGCTATGTGCTAGGGAAGTATCAGCAGGAACTATTGACCTCAGGATATTTTGACCAGGCGGTAACAATATTACTTTCCCGTGCAGTGCAGCTTGATTGTCTTGAAAAAGGAGTAAAATGGCTGGAAAAGATGATTGCGTATGAGTGGGAATACTATGAGATAGAAGATAATATTGGACCCATATTAATATATAAAACAAACGATTCTGTTTTCAATTTATTAAATCTTTTTGCTGAGCAGATAGCAGCGTCATTTATTGCCTGCAGACAGAGAGTAGAAGTAATTGACGTGCAAAAAGAAGGGAATGCTGCTCTTACAAGGCTGATAGGACGGAGATTTAAAGCAATTATAGGGATTCAGACATATGTGTTTTCGATTATGATGAAAGATAAGGAAACAAATCTACATGACCTTGTTGTGGGACCTAAATATAATCTGATTCTTGATCACCCGGCTTGGATGAAGGAGCATTTCTCACATGCTCCCAAGGATTACCATTTACTTATACATGATAGAAATTATCTTATGTTTGCTAATCGCTTTTATAAACATATTGGGAGAAACTATCATTTTCCTCTTGCTGGAGTATCATCAGGCATTGGGCGTATTGAGAAAAGATATGATGTTTCCTTTATTGGGACTTATCATGATTATAGGGAGAGACTTGCTATAATTAAGGGATATGAGCGTGAAAAACGTTTTCTAGTCGCGCGATACCTCCATATTATGAAGCGCTATCCTAATATAACAGCGGAAGAGGCTTTTCAAAGGGTTTTGGACTATTATGGCTGGAAGCTAAGTGATACCAATTTTCTTGAATTGTTTTATGAATCAAGGCAAGCATGCTTTTGTGTGATGAGTTATTATAGGGAGAAGATACTTTTAGCCTTGTTGGATGGGGGAATATGTGTTGATGTATTTGGAGAAAGTTGGGAAAAGGCTTCATTTGCAAGACATGAGAACATTACATGTCACCCTGGGGTTATATTTCAAGAGAGTATAGGGGTGATGAGTGCTTCTAAGATTTCTCTTAATATTATGTCATGGCATAAAGACGGATTTACGGAACGGATTTTACATGCTATGTTATGCCGCTCAGTGGTATTGTCTGATAAAAGTCGATATTTAACAGAAGTGTTTGAAGAAGGAAAAGAATTAGTCCTTTTTGATTTAGAGGAATTAGAAGAAGTGGTTCAAATTACCAAGAGGTTATTGGAGGATGATAAAAGACTGGCTCAAATTGAGGAGGCAGGATATCGAAAAGCTAATCATAGACATCTATGGAATCATAGAGGGAAAGAGTTGCTTGAAATAATAGAAAGTGAGAAGTGCAATAAAATATGTGAAAACGGGAGATAGCAGGATGTTGGAAGTATTATTTTTAAAAGGTGATTTCCCAGAAGAAAGACAGGTGTTGAATCAGTTAAAGCTGTCAGATTGTAACATCGTTATATATTCTTGGGATGGGGATGAAGAGAAGCTGGGAAGAACTTTGAGAGAGAAGACATACCACTTTGTTTTTACAGTAAATTACATATCATTAGTAGCTGGAGTATGTAAAAAAATATCTACTAAGTATGTGTCGTGGGTTTATAATGCTTTTCTTTTATTAGATGATCTAAGAAATATTGGAGAATATACAAATTATATATTTTTGAATGATAATGCATTATATAAAGACTTTGTAGCGCGGGGATGCAAGCGTATTTTTTTTCTTCCTCTGGGAGAAGTAGAAGATATCAGGAATTACGGATATTATATTCAGTTTATGTTTTCTGTGTTGTTTAAGGAAGGTGAATTGGATGTATTTGATGCGATGCAGCGGTTAGAGGCCGTAAGAAAACGAAATGACAATCGCTGTTGGATTCAAGAGATAAATAGTTGCTTCAAAGATTATAGGAATATAAAGAGTACTACAACAGATGAGATATATTATTTGATGAAAGAAGAAAAAGAAGCTACGTTTTTTCTTAAGGGAAAGTTAATAGATTATATTAATCGTCTGCTTAAAGATAAAGATATAAATATACTTTTGGAAATTATTATGTGGTATAATCGCAACTATTCTGGAGAATTGCATGCATCTTGTTGGGAATTTACCTGTTTACTTATTTTCCTAAATATATCAATTGAGGAAATGTCAAAGAATAATGGAGTTGGAATATCGAGCATTCTTCAATATGATAGTTTGGAAGAAATTTGTCATACTTATTTACAGACGGTCTTCTATCTTCGAAGAATTGAATATGATATAGATTTAGGAGAGGAAAAAGAAATTTTATGCTATATCGCGCAGGAAAGGCTATCTGAAACTGCCTTAGAATATATCATAAAAGAAGCGAGGATATTTGATAAATCGAAGGTAAATAAAAGATTACAGGAATTGAGGAGACAATATGGAAATGAATGAAAAGAAAATTAGTTTTATTATATGCTCTAATGATGAATTCTTCTTTTCTGAGTGTGTACGGTATATACAGCGATTGATAAAGCCGGAAGATATTGAAATTGAACTTATTGAAATAAGAGAAGCGTCATCAATGACTGCAGGATATAATGAGGGAATGCAAAGCAGCGATGCAAAATATAAAGTGTATATGCATCAGGATGTATTTATTAGAAATAAATATTTTATAATGGATATAATGAATATTTTCAAGGAGGATAATAAGATAGGGTTGATTGGATTAGTAGGTAGCCTTGTTTTGCCTGCTGATGCTGTTATGTGGTATGGAGAGAGGGTTGCTTTTGGAAGTGAAGAGGTTCCGGTTGAAAATTATAGATACAGCGTAATGGAGGATGGATATTGGGAAGTAGAAGCGGTAGATGGACTTCTTATGGTCACTCAGTATGATGTCCCATGGAGAGAAGACTTGTTTGATGGATGGGATTACTATGATATTTCTCAATGTTTTGAGATGAAACGAAGAAAATATTCTGTAGTAGTTCCCTTGCAAAAAGAACCGTGGTATATCCATGATGATAAAGAAATTACTAACTTATGGAATCATGATAAGTATAGACGGAGATTTTTGGAAGAATATACAGAAGATATGCAGGTGACAATTACTAAAGGGTGAGCGTTTCAAGTCTCTGCAAGGAAGGCAGATAATCAGAACACTTTCCGTAATATTCCAATGCTTTTGAAGTGTTGCCCATGCATTCATAGATGACTCCGATATTATAGAATGCCTTATAACTGTTGACTCCCTCCACCGCATAGTTTGATATGGAAGTAGCATGAAGGAAGGCATCGATAGCTTGTTCAAACATAGCATTATTCATATAAACTAATCCCATCAGAAATACGAAATCTGCACGTCTGGAAAAAATATCATAGATTCCTTCTAATTGCAAAGCTGTTTTATATTGTTTCAGGTATAACAGACAATATCCATATGATTCAACAAGCGTCTGAGCATAATCCTCCTGTTCGCTGATTGCTATTGATAATGCTCTTTCGAAGTAGAAAAGTGCAGTTTCATAATTTGAAATCCCAAAGTAAGATTGTCCCAATTGAAAATATAGATAAGGATTAGCTGTCTCATTTTTTAAGAACTGTTTAAGCATAGAAATATTTCGCTCTGCCTTTTTTTCTCTAATGTTATGTGTACTATATCCAATATGATGAAAGCAAATGGGTAAGTGGACAAAAGATAGTTTTTTTCCTTCTTTGGAAACAAGCTGTTCATGTATTGAGCCTTGGTAACGAGTGTATTGTCTATGGAAGAAACGGGCAATATGCTCATGTATTATCTCGAAGGAATTGTCGCCCGAGATGTCAGAGGAATAAATATTTGTGATATCAATCATACCAATCTGATTTGGGGAAATTAAGTGAGTTAGATTGTAAATGACTTCTTCTGTAACAGGAAAATCTTCCAGATATTCGTCACAATCCACTACCAATATGTAATCGTTATGGGCTTTAGAAATGGAGTAATTTCTAGCCATGCTGAAATCGCCGCACCAATCAAAGTGGAAGACTTGCGGGGTATAGGTAAGAGCGATATCACATGTTTGATCGGTAGAACCAGTATCTACAACTACAATTTCCCAGTCGTATTTGCTGAGGCGGCTTAAGCATTCGCCGATGTATTTTTCTTCATTTCTGGCAATGATACATACAGATATTGGAAACATATATCCCTCCCTTGCTTATCTTCACAAAGCTCATGTTTTGCTTTATAATCTTTATAATAATTATAGAAGTTATTGATGTAGTATAGCATGAAAAATCGAAATATGAAAGAGGAGCATATTTGATACAGTGACTATGTATGAAGAAAAGTAAGAAAGAAGAATATGCTGGGCGGAATAATATTGTGATATAAACTTATTATTTTACAAATGTTGTCGATATATATAATAGTAGAATAAGAGGATGCATGGAGGCAGATGATTTTACGGAAGGAGCCGTGAAAATGGGAAAGCGGAATGGGGCATCGGATTTGATGTTCCCTTTTTATCTATAAAGCATTGTACTGGAAGATGGAGGTACTTAAGAAATGTTGGAAATTGGTATACAATCAAGAGGAATCATTAGAGAAAATGTACTGGAAGATGGATATAAGAAGATTATGCAAGCCGGAATAAGCTGTATAGATTATAATATTATGACTCCGAAAGATGAGATGGAGAGGATAGAGGTTGCGTATTTTAAAAGGCATAGGGAGTGTGCGGCGAGGTATGGATTAAGATTTGAGCAAATTCATGCCCCTTTATTTAAATATAAGCCTGAACAGCCTGAGCGAATGACATATATTCTGGAGGAAATGAAGAAAAGTATTGCAATTTGTCGCCTGCTCGGGAGTCGTTATCTTGTAATACACCCCTTTGAATTGGCTTTTGAACTTGGAAAAGCGGAGGAAAGAAGAATTAATTTAGAGTACTTCGGAGCTTTGGCCGAAGAGGCTATACGCCAGAACATAATAATCTGCATTGAGAATATGCCCAGTAAAAAGGATGGAAGATTATGGGAAGGAGCATGTTCTCAAGCAAGAGAGATGGTGGGTTACATTAATCAATTGAATAAAGCGGCTAGGCAGGAGTGCTTTGGAGCATGCTTTGATGTAGGACATGCCAATGTGCTTGGTAAGAACCTCAAGGAAGAGGTAAAAGTGCTTGGAACCCATTTAAAAGTGTTGCATATTCATGATAACGATGGAGTTACCGATTCTCATCAACTTCCCCATACTTTTTCTCGGCTTGGGCTTTCCACTACCGATTGGGGCGGATTTTTAACGGGACTTCGGGAAATCTCATATAAAGGAGTGCTTAGTTTTGAAACCTATGGTTGTTTTTCAGGTGTTCCGGGAGTTCTGCAGGAAGCAGTGCTTAGTTTTCTTCAGAGTGTAGGTACTAATTTTTCTAGAATTATTTGTTTTGAAGAAATATTAGAGCAAATGGGAAATAAGAAGAAAATCTTATTTGGAACAGGAAAAATGTTTGATGTATACATGAAAGAGTTCGGTGAAAAGAATCCACCTTATTTTGTTGTGGATAATAATCCTTCTCTATGGGGGAGAAATAAATTGGGATTTGATATTCGTAATCCTCAAGATATTCTAAATCTGCCAGAAGAAGAACGAATTGTAATTTTATGCAATGGGTACTATGAGGATGTAATACAGCAATTAGAAGATATGGGCATATGTCAATATGAGTTGACGGAAGAGATTCTCCGGATGACCGGTCGGCCGCTTTAATTATAGAAGAAAGTCCCGAAAATAGATAGGAGAGCTTATTTATGATGAAGATAGGAATTCAATCGCGTCTTTTGCTTGGAGATATTCCGAAAGAGGGAGATTTTCATAGAATAAAGGCAGCAGGTTTTGACTGTATAGATTTTAATTTGGATCGCTTTTTACCTAATTATCTTATTTATGGGGGAGAAATAAACCATTTCTTCGATCGTTCTGTCGAGGAGTTATGTAATTTTTTCTCGGAATATTATTATATGGCGGTAAAGGCAGAACTAGAATTTTCACAGGTACATGCCCCATATCCATTATATATTTATGGTAAAGAGGAAGATAAGGATTATTTACATATGGTGGCTGAGAAAAGTGTTGCAATCTGTGCGGCGCTTCATGCCCCATATTTAATTGTCCATCCTTTTAAATTAGCATATCCGTTGGACAGAGAGGAAGAATATAAAAGGAATATAGAATTTTTCCAAAGCCTGATTCCGTTGCTTAAGGAATACGGAGTGAAGATTTGCTTGGAGAATTTATACGATGGCTTCAATGGAAGGATATGTGAAGGAGTATGTGCAGATCCTTATCAAGCATCCGAGTATATTGATGAATTAAATCGGATAGCCGAAGAAGAAATCTTTGCTTTCTGTTTTGATATAGGCCATGCGAATATTTTGGGTAAGAATATGAAAGATACCATCCTTATCTTAGGAAATAGGATAAAAGCAGTACATATTCATGATAACGATGGGCTTAATGACTTGCACCAGCTTCCGTTCACCTTTACGAAAAAATTAGCGGGAGAGGTGAGTACCGATTGGAAAGGTTATCTTAGTGGATTGAAGGAAATAGGATACAAGGGGGTGCTCAGTTTTGAAACTTTTGGGGCGTTGAAGTGCTTTCCGGAGGATCTTCATGACAGTGTGCTGAGGATGGTTGCGGATATAGGAAAATATTTCGCTGGGAGATTGGGTGAGTGAGAATGAGGAAAGTGATTACATATGGTTCTTTCGATTTGTTCCATGAGGGACATTATAAGCTATTAGAGAGGGCAAAAGCTCTGGGTGATTACTTGATTGTAGGAATTACGACAGAGCAATATGACGAATCCCGCGGTAAACTCAATGTTGTAGATTCTATTATTGATCGAATTGAAAATGTGAAGAAGACTGGATTTGCAGATCGAATTATTGTGGAAGACCATGTGGGACAGAAGGTTGAGGATATACATAAATACGGAATTGATATATTCGCAATCGGTTCCGATTGGGTAGGAGCTTTTGACTATATTAAGGACTTCTGTGAAGTAGTATACCTGGAGCGGACGAAAGAAATATCCAGTACCTTACTAAGAGAGCAGAAATATCCAATTATAAGAATGGGTATTGTGGGTACCGGACGTATTGCTTCCAGGTTCATACCGGAAGCGAAGTATGTCAGTGGAATCGAAGTAATCAGAGCCTATAATCCAAATAAGGAGAGCGTGGAGCGGTTTTCTAGGCGTTTTGGCATTCAGGCTTATTGGGGAGAATTCTGTGATTTTATGGAGGGGTTAGAAGCTATCTATGTAGCTTCTCTTCACCAAACACACTTTGAATATGTAAAGACTGCATTAGAATGTGGGAAACATGTCCTATGTGAAAAACCAATGGCTCTTTCGGAAAGTCAGGCGAAAGAATTATTTGCCATAGCCAAGAAGAATGATTGCTTATTGTTAGAAGCAATTAAGACGGCGTATTGTCCGGGATTTGGGCAGCTTCTGGGGGTGGCTCGGAGTGGAATCATAGGCAGTATTGTGGATGTAGAGGCTTGTTTTACCAGGATTACGGATCCGAGTTCCAGAGAAAGAAAGGATGCTCGCTATGGAGGTGGTTTTCTGGAATTCGGTAATCACACTATGCTTCCTATTTTCAAGTTGTTGGGTACGCAGTATAAGAGTGTACATTTTGATAGTATCAAGGATGATAAAGGAATCGATTTGTATACCAAAGCATCGTTCTCTTTCGATAAGGGAATGGCATTATCCAAGACTGGCGTAGAGGTAAAGTCGGAAGGTCAGCTTATTATTGCAGGGACGAAGGGGTATATTCTGGCGGAATCCCCATGGTGGCTGACGAAATCTTTTGAAGTCCGTTTCGAGGATCCATCCAAGAAAGAACAATATACGGCCAAATTCCTAGGAGATGGGTTGCGGTATGAATTAAGCGAATTTGTATCGTTGATTCATAATGGGGAAAGAAAGTCTTATAAATTCACGGAAGCGGAATCGATTGCTATGGCAGGGGTCGTAGAGAAGTTTTTGGAGACAAGAGGATGAAATATCAGACGAAAATATATGGGCATCGTGGGGCGAGTGAATATGCCGCAGAGAATACGATGAAAGCATTCCACATGGCATACGATATGGGAGCTGATGGAGTTGAGTTCGATATACAGGTGACTCGAGATGGATATCTTGTAGTTACTCATGATGAGTGGATTAACAGAGTCTCCGATGGTACGGGATGTGTTAAGGACTATGATTTGGAAGAATTAAGAAAATTTAAGTTTAATAAGTTGCATCCGGAACAGGAAGACAGCGCTATTCCTTTGTTAGAAGAGGTGTTGGAACAGTTAAGGGAAAGATGCAATCAGGATAAGAGAGAATTTCTATTTAATATCGAGTTGAAAAACAATGTTTTTCCTTATGATGGCATGGAGGAGAAGGTTTTACAGATAGTAAAGGAGAAAAATGTATTGGAAAATACTTTATTTTCTTCGTTCTCTCACGCCTCCATGTTGAAGATTCGGGAGCTGGAGTCGGCAGCGAGAGTCGCATTTCTTTACTGCGATGGTATTATGAATGTCGAAGATTATGCTCAGCGATATAATGTTAATACAGTTCACCCGGCATGGTACCTTATGGATAGGAACGCTTCCTTCGAAGCCCTTAGGCAGAGAGAAATAGAAATAAACATCTGGACGGTAAACGGCGGGAAAGAAATCCGTCGCTTCTGTGATATGGGGGTAAATGGGATTATTACCAATAAACCGGATTTGGGAAGTGAGATAAGGGATGATAAATGATTTGTTAGCAGAATGTATGCTTGCATTTAATATATGGGATATAAATTCTGCAAAAGCCATAATTGATGCGGCGGCTGCGAAAAAGAGAAATGTTATTCTGCAGACATCAGCGGGAGTATATAATCAGATGGATGCGGAGGAAGTAAGGGCTTTTATTAAAAGTTATGCGGATAAAAAGAGCATTAATGTGTGGCTGCATCTGGACCATTGTAAGGATATGAAAATACTTGAAGATGCCATTGTAAAAAAGTGGGATTCTGTCATGATAGATGCTTCTGATTCAGATATCGAGGAAAATATTAAAAAGACAAATATTGTAATTGAAAAAGCCCACAGAGAAGGTATCTTGGTGGAAGCAGAGGTCGGACAAATAAAAGGAACGGAAGATGACCTTACTGTAGATGAATACCATGTTACTGATAGAGATGAAATAAAGAAATTTCTAAGAGAGACAAAGGTAGATATGTTTGCCGCCGCTTTTGGAACTGTTCATGGAATGTATAAAGGAAAGCCGGATTTGGATTATAGTTTAATAGATTACGTGGCCAATATCTCGGATGTGCCATTTGTTGTACATGGAAGCAGTGGGCTTGAAGACAAAGAAGTTAGAAAATTGACAAAAAAAGAAAATGTAAAAAAAATAAATATATCGACAGAAGTTAAGTTGGCATATAGAAAAGGAATTTTAGAATCGATAGAAGGGGGATTGCTTGAAGAGAATGGATTTCAAGCAATATATGTAGAGAAGAAAATTTATGAAGCTATTTACTACATGGCATATAACAAGTTTAGTATTATTGGATAAAGAGGATAGCAGGTAATGAAAAATGTAATGGTTATTAATATGGGGCTGAAAAGTATAAGATGTATCATTTTCAATGAAATGGGGACAAAATTATACAATGAGGCGCTTCCGATAAAGACAGCTATTAGTGCAGAGAAAGTTGAACAGGATCCGGAAGAATGGTGGCAGAGTGCGAAGGAACTCATAATAAGAGGAGTTCGTGAATGCAAAGAGGTGTGTATTGACTATATAACTGTTACAGCGTCTGCGTCTTGCCTTGTATGCATAGATGAAAATGGTGTACCACTGATGAGGGCTTCTATGGTTTCTGATAAGAGGGCGGAAGATGAGAGCTTATATATTGCAAAGATGGATGAGTTCAAGGAAGTATACAAAGAAACTTTGACAGATATGTCAGCAAGTCTCATGCTGCCTAGGATATTATGGGTAAAAAGAAACATGCCGGAAGCGTTTAATAGGACAGATAAGTTCATGACACCTAATGATTATATGTTGTTTATGCTTAGCGGAGTTTGTGCTACTGATTATTTTAATGCAATAAAGTATCACTATAATGCAAAAAGGGGATATTATCCTGAGAAACTTCTGAAAGCATTGGAAATTTCAAAGGAAAAGCTTCCGGAGGTGTTGAATCCCGGAGATACGATAGGGCAGGTTCTTCCCAATCTCGCAAAGGAATTGGGATTTAATAAGGAAGTAGAAGTAGTGATCTCATCCTATGATGCAATCTGCTCATTTATCGGAAGCGGGGCATCGGAAGATGGGGATGCAAGCGATGTATCGGGTACTGTGACGGTGTTGCGCGCTTTATCAAGAAATAAGAATCCGAAGAACAATTCCTTAATTTATAATCTTCCGCTTTATAGTGAAGAAGCGTATATTATAGGGGGAAGCAATAATCTGGGAGGAGGGCTGATAGAATGGGTAAAGCAATGCTATTATCAGAACGAAGTCTATCCTTATGAAATCATGGAAAAAGAAGCGGGGGAATCTGTTTTAGGAGCAAAAGGTCTGGTGTTTCTTCCCTATTTGCTTGGAGAACGCGCGCCGATTTGGGATGACAATGCGCGAGGGGTATTTTTCGGAATAGAAAGAATGCATACAAGAAAAGATATGACAAGGGCGGTGTTTGAAAGCACTGGATATATAGATATGGATATGATTGCGGCGGTTGAGGAGACGGGAACAAAGATTAAATCAGTTCGGTTGTCGGGAGGATTGGCAAGAATTAATCTCATTTCACAGATAAAAGCTGATATTTTAGGAAGGGATATTCTTGTTTTATCCGAATTTGAAACGACGTCGACGGGTGCAGCAATGATGGTTTTGCTTGGGAAAGGATATTTTTCAGATTTAAGAGAAGCAGCAGAACGCTTTGTATCCGTACGCATGATAATAAAGCCTAATATGACAAATCATCAAAAGTATATATATATGTATGAGCTTTACAAAGATACATACAGGACAGTGAAAGAATTGTATGTAAGAAGAAAAAAAATAATTAAAGAAATGGTTGATGACAGAGAAGTCAGAATTGAAAACTTATGAGGTTTCATTAATGAAAGATTTCATTTTAAAAATACCTACACGAATATATTTTGGGAATCATAATGTGGAAGGTGCCTTGAGAAAAGAAGAAGAGTTGTTATGCGGAAATATTATGATAGTTACAACCGGAAGAAGTTTGAAGAAATATGGGTATCTGGATGAACTGAAGAATATCTTGGATGGATGTCCGAATGTGGAAGAAGTTATAATTTTTGATAGGATAAGTGCGAATCCCAGACTGGAAGAAATTGAAGAAGCAGTTAAGATGGGAAGAGATAGACGGGTAACGGCAATAGTCGGCTTTGGCGGAGGAAGCGCCTTGGATGCAGCAAAGGCAGCGGCTGTAGGAATAGGTATATCCGAAAAGTTAGAACGTTTTCTATTGGAAGAAATGGAACCTACAGGGGAGGTATTACCTATTATAGCAATACCTACGACTGCCGGCAGCGGAAGCGAACTGAGTAAGGGCGCTATTGTATCCAGCTTAAAATATCGGATAAAAGGTGGAATCAGGGGTGATGCAATATTACCCAAAGTGGCGATTGTGAATCCAAGATACACATGGACGCTCCCAATGGATGTTACGATGGAGACCGGTTTCGATGCTTTGGCACATGCGATAGAGACATACACGGCGGTAAAAGCGAATAATTGGTCTGAAATGTTATCTGAAAAGGCTATTAAAATAATAGCGGAAAATCTTCCGCTCTTGAAAAAGAATATAGATAACCATGAAGCCCGAGAAGCTATGAGTTATGCGAGTATGATTATGGGAATGAATCTGGCTAACATAGGGACATGCCTACCGCATCGGATGCAGTATGGAGTAGGAGCCAGAACCGATACAAGCCATGCGATTGGTATTGCGGCATTATATCCGGCATGGATACAAAGGCAGTACGATGTAAATGAGAAGAAAGTGAAGGATACAATATTTTGGTTGACGGGCAAGAACGTTCAATCGGGAAAAGAATCAAAAGAAGAATTGATTGAATTTATGAAGTTTATAAATGTTAATAAATCCCTTGCTGATTTAGGTATCAAAAGAGAAGAGGTATCGGTATTGGCACATAAGGTAATGGGAGACATAGGGAATGACAAATTAAGTATACAGGTAGATATAATAGAAAATATTTACAATGATTCATTATAGAATGGGGGATTAAATATGCAGGCAATTATCATGGCAGCGGGGAAAGGTAGCAGATTAGGAAGCCTTACAGAGAATATTCCTAAATCGTTTCTTGAAATTAAAGGTATAAAAATGATTGAATATAATATTTCTATGCTTCATGCATTTGGGATTAAAGATATTATTATTGTAACGGGTTATCAAAGTGAAAGGTTTGAAGAATTAACGAAAAAGATAGATGGAGTTCAATGTGTATTTAATCCATTTTATGAGCAGGTTAATGTGTTAGGGTCATTCTATATGGCCAAAGATTTTCTTTATGATGATTTTGTGTATTTGCATGCGGATACATTATGTGCACCTGAAATATTTGAGTCAATGTTGCATGAAGAAGGAGATATGATATTGCCTGTAGAATATGGTTTGTGTGATGAAGAGGCGATGAAGGTAAAGATAAGTAATGGAAAAGTTATAGAGATAAATAAGACAATGCCATGTGATAGCTCAGAAGGAGAATTCATCGGGATAGCTAAAATTAGTAAAGGAGTAATTGAAGATCTGCGTAAAGCAACGACTCAAATAATGAAAGAGAAAGAATTTTCCTCCTATTTTGAAGGAGCCATACAGAGAATAATTGATATGAATAGTTTTTATATAAAAGCGATATCTACGCAGGATTATTTTTGGAGTGAAGTAGATTTTATTGAGGATTATCAAAGAGCAAGTGCAGGAATTCCCGATTCTCTTATCAAAATAGTGAAAGAGGAGTCTTAAGAATGGGGCGGTTAAGTATTGAAGAAAGATACATAAGAAAGAGAAAAAGAGAATGTATTAGAACAAGTATGTTTTATTATTTGCTGAGGATTTTCCCTATTCATAAAGATAAGATTGTATTTACGACATTTGAAGGAGATGGTGGATATTGCTGCAACCCTCGATACATAGCAGAAGAACTGCTAAAGCGGAATGAGGAGTTCGAAATTATCTGGCTAGTTAATAATATGGAAAGACAGTTCCCGAGCGGCATCAAAAAGGTGAAAAATAACTTTCTTAATAGAGCATATCATTTATCAACAGCCAAAGTCTGGATAGACAATAGTAGAAAGGCATACGGTACAGTTAAGAGGAAGAAGCAGCTCTATATACAGACTTGGCATGCTGCGTTGGAATTCAAACCAGTAGGGAAGTTTAGAGGAAAACTTTTCCCCCGAATTGCATACATGGTGAGCGAATATGATTCAAGGCTGATAGATTATGTTACATCTAATTCTGATTGGTGTACGAGATTATATCCGGAAATGCTGCTTTACAGCGGCGATATTATCAAGACAGGTTCTCCTCGTTGTGATATATTTATCAATAAAAGAAATGATACATATAAGAGTGTGAGAGAACGGTATGGAGTACCGCAGGATATTAAGATAGCGTTATTCGCCCCTACATTCAGGGGAGGAAGTCAAAAAGGAAATCGACAGGTATTTATAGAAGAACCAACAATTGACTTTAAGCAAATGGTGGATGCGTTGGGGCGAAAGTTTGGTGGAACGTGGTATGTATTCTTACGTTTGCATCCGCAATTAGCGGCACAACTCGATAAATATCCATTAAAAAATAAAGTTGCTAATATGATCGATGTAAGTCAGGCAGATGATATGAATGAGCTGGCGGCAGCTTCGGATATATTGATAACGGATTATTCCAGTTCAGCATTCGATGTTATAAATATGTATATGCCGGTATTTATCTATGCAGATGATTTGAATCAATATACGGAGGAACGAGGTAAGCTCATGTGGGATATGTATTCTTTACCGTTTTCCGTAGCAGTGAATAATGATGAATTGATTGAAAATATAGAAGCATTTGAGGAAGAAGAGTATCGGAACAAAATAGATGATTTTTCGCAGGAACATGGGGTATTAGAGGATGGACATGCCAGTGAGAGAATTGTAGAGTGGATAGAGAAATATTTATATAATAAAAAGGCTATAAAATCGATGGTAAGAAATTCATAAAAGATATGGAGCAAATATAAATGATTATTTTAACAAAAAGAAAAATAATGGAGAACAAAGAAAATCATAAAAAATATTGTTTTGATATAGCCTTCGAATGGGAGGATATATTGTCAGAAAAGCTATCAAAACCTATTTATAGCCGCAGCGAATTTGAATTTAAATTTGATGAAAAATGCAGGGGAATTTGGAAAAAAACTGGAATTCCTATTTTTAGAATATTTTCGCTTTTTGATATAAAACGTGATAAAGGTATATTTATGTTTGATATGGCTACAAAGCAACAAGATGGGATTTATAATAATAAAAAGTATATACCGTGTTTGATTGATTATTATCTTGATAATGAGCAGTATAAATTTTTTATAAATGCTTATAAAAAAAATCCATTTGTTTTAGTTTCAAGTCGTGAAGTATATGAATATTTTACTGAAAAAAAATGTCCAATTAAAACATACCATTTTCCATTATCTTTGCCGGATTATTATATACAAATGGAAAAACGATTTGTTAAAGAATATGATTTGGTATTATTTGCAAGACAAAATCCATTATTGCAAAAATATGTTGATAAATATGAAGACAAATATCCTGATTTTAATCTGGTAAGAAGAAAATATGAAAACGGGCACTATATATATTATCAGTCAAGAACAGGAAAGACCGTAAGTTATGGTGATACCCGGGAAGAATATATTAACTTAGTTAGGAGGTCTAAAATCGCAGTTTATTCCACGCCGGGAATGGATGAGACAAGAAAAGATGCTAACGGATGGAATCAGGTTACTCCACATTTTTTAGAAGAAGTTGCAGGGCAATGCCATATTATAGCAAGATATCCAGATAACGCAGATACACGATGGTATGAATTAAGTAATATATGTAAATGTGTACAGTCGTATGATGAATTTGAAAGTTTAATGAACCAGTACCTTAAGGAAGACGTCGATATTCAGAAATACAATATATACTTGGAAAAGCATGTAACAAGTCAAAGAGCGAAACTGCTTGAAAAGATAATGAGAGCGAATGAGCTGTTTTAGCTATTATATTATTTTATGAAAGCATTATAAATTAGAAGAAGGAGAAACCTCATGATACCGAAAGTGTCAATTATTATACCTATATATAATGTTGAAAATTATGTAGTAGAATGTTTACAGAGTGTAGCTGATCAAACGTTTTCTGAAATACAGGTTATCTGTATTGATGATGCATCAACGGATAATTCCTATGAGGTGGCAAAGAGATTTATTGATAGTGATTCTCGGTTTGAATTAATTCAATTGTCTGAAAATAAAGGTTTATCATTTGTTAGAAATAGAGGAATGGAAAGCGCCAAAGGAAAATATCTTTATTTTTTGGATTCGGATGATTATTTAGAAATTAATGCAATGGAAGTTTTATTTTCATATGCGGAAGAAAAAAATTTGCAAGGCGTTTTTTGTGGTTCTAAAGTAATATATGAAAATGAAAAAAAAGTACGATGGGAAATGGGATATCGAAAGTTTAGCAATCAGGTTTGCACAGGAAAACAATTTTTTATTAAAGCAAATGATGAAAATGAATATTATAATGCTGTTTGGATGCAATTCTGGAAAAGAGAATATATTATAGATCATTCATTTAAGTTTTATGAAGGTATTTTTCACGAAGATATATTATATAGTTTACAGATATTGTTAGATGCTGATAGGGTTGTATGTATAAACGAAAATTTGCATATTTATAGAAAAAGAAAAGGATCAATTACGGATAATCATGGAATTACACAAGTCAAATCATATATGATTGTATATTATGAAGTACTTAAACTTTGGATGAATATGGGATGCCAAAAGGAGATAGGTGAAGGGATAAAAAAGAGGTTGAACCTATTTCATAGAAGAATATATATGACATTAAGAGAGAATGGAAATATATTGAATATTGAATTTGAAGACGAAGCATGTAATTATTTATATAAAAAATTAGCGGTAACAGTGCCTGAATATGAATATATCGAGGGTATTGATGAAGAAATAGAACAATGTATAGATAGTTTTTCGGGAGTCATTGTATATGGGGCCGGATTAGTTGCTAATGAAGTTATAAGTTTATTAGAAAAGAAGCATAAAAATATAATCGGTGTTGCTGTAACTCATAAAAAGGAACAAGATTATTTTATGGGATATCCAATTTATGAATTAGAAGAAATGAAAGAATATATAGATACGGCAATAATTGTTTTAGCTACTTCTTCAAATTATCATAAGGAAATAATAGAACATATTTCAAAGAAAGGTTTTTCAAATTACATAATTATGAAATGAAAAATGTAGAATATTACGATAAAGAGTTAATAAGAATGGAGAATAATACTAAAATGGACGTAAAGGTAAGTATAATTATTCCGATATATAATATGGGTAAGTATTTGTGCCAATGTTTGAATAGCATTTTGAATCAAACATTGAAAGAAATAGAAGTTATTTGTGTTAATGACGGTTCTACAGATGATTCATCAAAAATATTAGCTGAATATCAAGGTACCTACTCCAATATGATTATTCTTACACAAGCGAATTCAGGTTCTGGACCGGCAAGAAATAACGGATTGAAAATGGCGGGAGGTGAATATGTGATGTTTGTAGATCCGGATGATTTTTTGGTATCTGATGATGCTTTAGAAATATTGTATTATAAAGCATTGAAAGAACAGGTTTTGGTATGTGGAGGAAATGTAGTTAAGTACTTTGACGGTGTTTTTTCTAATAAATTTCTTAATAAACAAAGGAAAATTCGATTTGATAGAGAGGAAAGACTTTTATTTAAAGATTATCAATATCCGTATGTGCATGCGCGCTATATTATTTCAAGGAAATTGCTTTTAGATAATGACATTAGCTATCCTTCATATAGAAGAGGACAGGATCCCGTATTTTTGGTTCGGGTATTGATATGTGCTGAGGAATTTTATGCAATAGATAAGGATGTTTATGCGTATAGGGTTCGGCATAAAGAAGAAAAGTTTTCCCCCCAAAAGGCGGAAGACTTTATCAATGCCATGATAGACACGATGGTGATGGCATTAAATAATGAGCTTATTGAGTTATTTAATCTAATATCAAGAGATTTAAATGAATTTGCAAAAACATATTTGTATACTATTTTGTTGAATAGTGATAAGTGGGAACTTGTTTTTAAAGTGAATGAGATTTTGAATAAAGGAATGGATTTATTTGGAGAAAAGGTTCCGATAGAATATTTAATGAATAAAGAAGAGTATATGCTTTATTTAAAGAGGTTATATAGAGAAAGAGAAGAATGTGACACATTGTTGCAGAAAAATAAAGAAATAGTCATTTATGGTGCTGGATTAGTGGGTAAAAAGACCTGCCAATATTTAAAAAATAAAGGGATTATACCAAGATACTTTGTTGTCAGTAATAAAAGCCAAAATGTTGATAATATAGAAGGCATCCCGATAATATCAATTCAGGAACTGGAACATAAAGAGGATATGCTGATTGTAATCGGGGTAATTACTGATTATAAGGACGATGTGAAAAAAACTTTGGGCGAATATGGATTTGACAATATATTGGATTTTGATCATAATATATTAAATATTTCAGAAGATTATGAAACAAGTTTATAATTTTGAACTAAACAAGAAAAGGAATTCTGATCATTATATGTTCAAAGTACATAGGAATATATTGTTGACAATAATATTTTGTAATTAATAAGAGTGCTAAGGAGAAAACTTGATATGCTCGATATTAAAATTAGTGTAATTGTACCGGTTTATAATGTTGAGATGTACATTGAAGACTGTCTGAATAGTTTGCTAGAGCAGACAGAAACGATTGATGAAATTATTATCGTGGATGATGGTTCGATAGATGAAAGTTATAAGAAGTGTAAGAAAATTGCAAGTGAGAGAGATAATATTAAACTCATACACCAAGAAAATAAAGGGCAGGGAGCGGCAAGGAATCTGGGAATGCGTATGACGCAAGCCGATTACATAATATTTGTTGATTCAGATGATATGCTTAATAAAAATGCTGTAAGCAAGATAAAAAATTGTTTGCAAAATAATAGTATAGACATGCTTTGCTATGATGCAGATACTTTAATGGAGTGCGATTATCCCTTAAAAAAATATTTGTATAATAGGAGTGCGGTATTGGACTCCAAGATTATTTCGGGAAAGGAGTTATTTTCCAGATTATATCCTTTGAACTACACTACTTCTGCTTGTTTAGCTGCATATCGCCGCAAGTTTTTATTAGAAAACCAAATCTTATTTCCGGAGGGAATATTCCACGAAGATGATGTATTTAGTTTTAAAGTTATGATGCTGGCTGAAAGTGTAAAATATTTAAAACAAGAGCTTTATATTCGAAGATACCGTGAAAATTCTGTTATGACATCAGGGTGGTCATATAAAAGGTGGGAGGGAATTTATAAGGGATATTTAGAAATCTGCTGTTTTTTGAGAGATAAGCGAGAGCTAATCGCGGTATCGGGTATACAAGAGACAATATTGGCTCTTTTATATACGAACTTAAAAAAAATATTTGATATTAGTAAAACGATATCTGAAATTGATGGCAGCCTTAATAAAGAAATAATTATAAATATCTTTTTAGAAACATGCCAAACCTTTAAAACAGAACTGGAAGATTCTTTTGTAAAACTAAAAAGTCAGTTATATTTGATAAACCTTATAAGGGAAAATAAGATTAATTGTGAAAAGGAGCATATTATTAATCTTTTGAATAATAGTTTTGCTATTGAAAAAAAGTATAATAGGTTAGTTGCAGAAAAAATAAAGCCACTTCCTTTTCGCTCGCGTGAAATGCGAGTGGGCATATATGGTATTGGAAAACATACGCAAGAACTGCTCGGTCGCTATGAAGAGCTGATAGGCAACATAGAAAGCGATTATTTCTTTATAGATTCATATATTACGGAAGAAAATGCTGAATATTGTGGAAGACCATTATTAAATATTGATAATGTAAAAGGGAAAGCAGATATTATTATAATATCAAGTTTCATTTTTCAGCGTATGATAAATGAAAAGATAGATGAAGCGTTGGGAAGAGATTTTAAGCGGATTAATTTATATAATAACAATGATTTTATAAGTTATTTTGGGTAAAATTAAGATATAGAAGCGGAGAAGAAATATGACCTGTATATCAATTATCGTACCTGTATATAATACAGGCAAATACTTGGAGCAATGTTTGCAGAGTATAAAAAATCAGACATTGACGGATATAGAAATTATTTGTGTAAATGATGGCTCTACGGACAATTCTTTGGATATATTACACCGATTTGCCGATAAGGATAAAAGATTTATTATTATCGACAAAAAGAATACGGGATATGGTAATTCTGTAAATGAAGGAATTAAAATTGCCAGAGGAGAATATATCGGAATTGTAGAAAGCGATGATTTTATAGAAAAAGATATGTATCAGAAGCTGTTTGAAGCAGCTGAAAGAACGGACGCAGAGATTGTGAAGGCAAATTATAGTATTTTTAAAGAAGCTTCGGCATTGCCCGTTATGTTTAATGAGGTATTGGAGGGCTGTCCTTATAATCGCATATTTTCATCTGATGATATACATCAGGTATTTTATATGACTCCTAGTATTTGGAGTGCTATATACAGGCACACTTTTTTGGAAGAAAATAATATTTATTTCAGAGAAACACCGGGAGCATCTTACCAGGATACTTCTTTTGCATTCAAGGCCTTTATGAAAGCAGATAAAGTGTATTTTATAAAGGATGCCGTAATTAATTACCGCCGTGATAATATGGAAGCTTCGGTAAAGAACCAAGATAAGGTTTTTTGCATCTGCGGTGAGTTTGATGAGATAGAAGCTTATATTGAGCAGCAAAAACGTATGGATAATATAAATCAAGAGCGATATGAAAAATTATTAAAGATAGAAACGCTTCTAAAGTATAGGGCATACTTATGGAACTATAATCGAATAGCGTTGCCGTATCAATATATGTTTCTTCTGGAGATGATGAAAGTATTTAGGGAGTCCGAGAGAGAATGGTTGGATTGGGAAGATTGGAGAAAAGAAGAAAGGGAGACATTAAATGAAATCTTAACGAACCCGGATTCTTTTTTTAAAAAAACAAGCAAGGATTATCCTGATTTGCGAATATATCATACGAAAGTATGGAATCATTCCTTTGTTGTAAAGGGATTTAAAGAGCTAATAGCAGAAGCCGATACAATATATATTGTGGGTGCAGGAAAAGTAGCGCAAAAAGTATGGAAATATTTAGAGTTAAGTAATAAAAGTGATGGAGTGGCAGGTTTTTTGGTTACAGATAAGAATAGAAATCCAGAAAATATTGAAAATAAATCTGTTTGTCAAATTTCAGAATATAAAAATATAGAAAAGAATTCACTTATAATCTTAGCGGTAAAAGAGAAAGATCAATATGATCTTTTAAGGATGCTAGAACAGTATAATGACGTAAATATTGTATTAATAGACAAAGTGATTGAAAGTCTTTTGGATTAATAATTGAAATTTTTAGATAGAAAGAGAGTAATTTATGCGTGTATCTGTTAAGGACCAATTTGTTGTATTGTTAAATGATATGAAACAATTGCATATATTACTCGAAAATCTGACCGAAGATGAACAAATACTTCCAATCCTGACAGCTTGCCAACAGACGGCCATTACAATTGGAGAAACCATCGAGAATAATGAAGAGAATGTGGATATTGTAGAGATTTTGGAAGAATACTGTGAACAGGTCTATTTACTGGTGCAGCTCGGGGTAATTCTCACCGCTGATATTTCAACTTTGAATGAGCTGATAGATAAGGCAGAGCGGATGATTCGTGGAATTCCCAATACATATCATGCTGTATTCATGCCATATAAGGCATCTATGTGGGACAGCCTGGAAAGTATATGGTTGGCTTGCAAGAACGATAAAAGGTGTGAATGCCATGTCGTTCCTATTCCTTATTTTGAATATAATGCTGGTGAGAATAAATGGGAAGAATGTTATGACGGGGAGTTGTTCGATTCCGATATATCTGTTATTCATTACGAAAGGTATGATTTGAAAGGAATTAACCCGGATATCGCGTATATCCATAATCCGTATGATAGACAGAATCGCGTGATTAATGTTCATCCTGCGTTTTACTCGGAGCGAATAAAGCAGCATGTTAACAAGCTCGTGTATGTACCTTATTACGTGACACAGGGCTTTTTGTCATGGGATCAGCTGCGATTGCCGGTGTATGACAATATAGACTATATGATAGTCCAATCGGAATATGCGAAGAGTTATTGCAAAGATATGCCTTTTTACCATAAGGTATTGCCGTTAGGGTCGCCGAAGATAGATAAAGTGGTACGCCTGTGTAATGAGAGAATAGAGATACCGTCGGAATGGGAAGATGTATTGGGGAATAAGAAGACCTTGATGCTTAATACGAGTGTTAATTGTCTTCTGCATGATGGAGAGGTGTATTTAGAGAAGATAAAGTATATTTGTGAAATAGTTACCGGACAGGATAAAGTTGCATTAATATGGCGGCCTCATCCACTTTTACGAGCGACTATTGAATCTATGCGCCCTCATTTATTAGAAGCATATAATGCGATGATAGCGTATTTTATACAGAATCAAATAGGTGTATTTGACAATACACCAGATATTTCCAGGACAGTGGCGATTGCAGACGGGTATATCGGAGAGGAGAGCTCGTCAGTTCTTAATTTATTTGCGGCAGCAGGGAAGCCGATTTTTGTTCTGAATAATCATATTATAGAAGAAGACGTTGAGGAAAATAGACGGAAAGTCCATATAACGGATATGGCGAAGCAGCCGGATACCATATGGTTGGTGAGTAATAGATATAATTCGCTATTTTCTCTGGATTTGGATAAGAAGAAGGTTCGATGGGAAGAAAAGGTGGGGGAGCAGTCTAAATGGGGAGTGGCTTATTCTTCCATTACGATTTCTGACAAGAACATATACCTGTCTCCCTATAATGTGGTGAATCCTATGGTATATCATACAGATTCTCGAAAGATAGATGCGTTACATACAGACTTGGGGGAAGAGAATCTGCAATGCCGGCATGCAGTAGCTTATGGTAGTAGGATATTCTATCTTCCCGGAATAGGCCATACGATAATAGAATATAACGCGAGCACTTCTTCCTTTGTATATCATTCTACCTGTATCCGAGAACTGGAAGAGACTATGGCAATAGGGGAAGAATTCATCAAAGAAATGATCATACAGGGAGAGAAGACATATGGATATGCTATGAGCGGGGCTGACTTATGGATTAGTGCCGCTTATACGAATTATGTGTTGCGGTTTTGTATGGTGGATGGAACATATTCTCTGCATCCTATAGGTGAGCGGAGGAAATGTTATTCCGGAATTGCTATGGACGGTAGATATCTTTGGCTCACAGAGACACACAGCGGGGATATTGTCCGATGGAATCCGTTTGCGAATGACATTATCGAATATTCTATGCCGGAAGAATTCCGTTTTTGGCATCGTAAAGCATTTCGAACTTTGGTTCATCGAAGCCTAATCGATATGGGACAGTGGCTGATAACTATTCCCGGATTTTCCAATAGTATGGTGAAGTTGGAGAAGGAGACGGGAAGAGTATCCATGTTTTTGGAAGACTTCTGGAAAGAGTCCGATAAGAAACAGAAGGATTATAATCCGGAATTTCATTTATCCAGTGAGTTCGGAGTGAAAATAGATAAAGATTTCGTTATGGTTCAGAGAAGCTATGATGATGCGGCGGCAATTATTGATGTAGAGGAAGAAACTGCTGATATATTTTATCCTATGCTTTCGGAAGAAGACTTTAATAGGCTGATAGAAGGAGAGGATGGATTTGAGAAAATAGGGAAGCATTATAGTTTCTTCCGAAGAGAAAGCAGGATATTTTCTTTCGAAGATTTTATCAATGATCTGGCGCAAGGCAGGTTGCAAGAAGCGAAGAAGCGCCAGTTGCAGGAATTATCGGATTTGGCGGCTAATCCGAATGGAACCTGCGGAATTAAAGTACATGAGTATATGATGGATATTTTGGAACAAGAGAAGTAGTATGGGAAAGAAGAGGGGATATGCGCGTATTTATCAGAGAACAGCTCATGAATTTGTTAAAAACGGTTCAACAACTTCATCTCCAACTGACAATAACGGAAGATCAAGAGCAAGCGATAGAGATGCTCATGAGCTGTCAGGAATCAGCTATTACAGTAGGAGAAGCTGTGGAAGGGATGATTGCGAATATTGCGAATAGCGGTGATTTCGTCTCACTTTTAGAACGATATTGTGAAGAGCTTTTTATTATTTCAGAATCTTACGAAGGAGCTCTTAGTAAAGAAGACGTATCTATTTTAGAGGAACTAGCCAGTAAGGCGATGAAAGCTTTGAATGAATTCCCTGTTATTTATCACATAATATTTATGCCCTATAAAGCTTCTATGTGGGATAGCCTTGAAAGCATATGGCGTGCATGTAAAGAGGATAAGAGCTGCGAATGCCATGTCATGCCGCTGCCATATTATGAGTTCGACTCGGAAAATACGAAATGGGAATATCGTTACGAAGGCGATTTGTTTCCGGCCGAAGTTCCTATTACTCATTATGAAGAATATTCTTTGCAGTTAAATAGTCCGGATGTTGCTTATATTCATAATCCATATGATGGAAGCAATTTTGTTACATGTATTCATCCGGCATTTCATTCGGATAAAATAAAGCAATATATACGAAGGCTTATTTATGTTCCTTATTATGTTACAACAGGAATTATCACGCAGGAGCATCTCGATTTACCAATATATCGTCATATGGACTATATGGTTGTACAATCAGAATATGCGAAGAGTTTCTGTAGAGGAAAAGCTTATTATGATAAAATACTTCCCTTCGGCTCGCCCAAGTTAGACCGCGTGATTCGTTTGAATCGGGAGGAATCGGTCATCCCTGAACAATGGAGAACTCTCCTTAAAGGGAAGAAAGTATTAATGTTAAATACAAGCATTGGATGTATTCTCCAAGAGGGTAGTATTTACTTTAACAAAATCAGATATATATATGAAACGATCAGAAAAAGTAAAAATTTGGTATTGATATGGAGGCCGCATCCGCTTCTGGAAGCGACCCTTAAAGCGATGCGGCCCGGGCTGTTGGAGGAATATCGTGCACTGATAGAAGATTTTCTATCCTGTGAGAACGGTATATTGGATGCAACTACCGATATTTCAAGAACGGTGGCTATTGCAGATGCATATATAGGGGAAGAAAGTACATCGGTGGTCAATCTGTTCGGAGCGATCGGAAAACCTGTTTTTATTCTCAATAATCACATAACAGGAGGATATACAGAAGAAGAGAAAAGAAGTATACACATTACAGATACCGTGGAGCAGAATGGTGTGTTGTGGGTTACAACAAATCGTTATAATGCACTTTTTCATATGAATATGGATACAAAACAAATCCATTACATAGAGCGCGTTGCAGGGCAGCCTAAATGGGATGCTGCTTATCCGCATATGGTGTCCTTGGGAGATGAGCTTATTCTTTCACCATTTCTTGCGGATGACCCGGCAGTGTATAACAGACATAGTCAAAGAATAAGTATGCTGTCGAGGGAAAGGACAAAAGAAAGCCTGCGATACCGCCAAACCGTAGTATATGAAAATAGAATCTTCTATCTTTCAGGAACGGGAGACTATATCGCAGAACTTAATATGGAAACAAAAGAATGGAAATATCACTTAAAGTGTATACAAGAGATAAGAAAAGTGAGTGGTATCCATGAAATAGTATTTTGCGATTATGCAGCATATGGTCGTGAATTGTGGATTAGTTTACAAAGCACAAACTATCTCTTGAAATTCCATATGGATGACGGAACATATAAATGCTGTGCGATAGAAAATGCGGAATACAGTTATTCGGGGATATCTGTAGATGATACTTTTCTTTGGTTGGCAGAAGTTCAAAACGGCAATATTGTTCGGTGGAACAAGCAAACGTTCGAAGCAAGAGTCTACAGTATGCCGGAGACGTTTCGTTCATGGAATGAGCTTGCAAGGACCCCATTAACTCATTTACGTTTATTGGATATGGGGGAATGGATCGTAACTATTCCCGGTTTTTCTAACGGCATGGTGAAACTCTCAAAGTCGACGGGTGAAATATCTATGCTTGCGAAGGAATTTTGGGAGAGAGCGGAGGAACCTGCCAATGGGTATACTCCGGGTTTTCACTTATCTAGTGAATTCGGATCTAAAATAGGTTCGGATAACATATTTGTCCAACGTAATTGTGATGATGTTACGGCAATCCTACATGTAGAAAAAGAAACATATGAGATGTTTAAACCTGCTTTGACGGAAGCGGACCTTATAAAGTTGATGGAAGGAGAGCGTGGTTTTGAACGGATAAGCAGAGGACGCGGATTCTTCAAGAGGGAAAGCAAACTTTTTTCTTTGGAAGACTTTTTCGATGATTTGATTTTGGGTAGATTGGAAGATATTAAGAAGATACAGATAGAAGAACTATCAGATTTGGCTGCTAATTTGGATGGTACTTGCGGGGATAAGGTGCACGAATATGTGATGCACATTCTGGAAGAAAATAGATAAAAGGATTCTTTTGGTATAAGAGGAGAAGAATTTCATGAAATATAGAGTGATAATATGGGGAATCGGAGAAATATATAATAAACATGTTAATACGTTGAAATATTTGACATACAAGGAAGAAATAGAAATTGTAGCAATAATTGATAAGGACTATTTTTTTCTTAGCCATATAGATGGTTATCCAGTTGTCGATATAGCTAATCTGAGCAATATATTGTTTGATTATTTGATTATTATGAGAGATAATGAAGAGGAATTTCTCTATGAAATGTTGCAGTTAGGTATAACGAGAGAAAAAATATTGCCATATAGAATTTTAGATGTGCCGGACCTAAGCTTTGATGAATATGTCAGAGTAAAAGAAAGTCGAATTAGTATAATTTCCAATAATTGTTGGGGTGGGCTCGTATATCGTACATTAGGACTCGAATGCTGCTCACCATTTAAAAATCTTTATTTAAAGGATAGGGCCTATTTAATGTTGTTAAGCAATATGAAAGAATATCTCCAATATCCACTTGAGTTTTCGAAATTTGAAGAACAAACTGATTTAGGTGTACAATATCCAGTTATGAGATTAAGAGATATTAAAATTCACTGTAATCATGATACAGAGGTTGAAAAGGTACAAGAAAACTGGAATAGGAGATGTAGCAAAATTAATTATAATAATCTTTTTGTAGCCATGTTCACCCAAAATAAAGAAATGATAGAAAGGTTCTTAAATATAAAGGTATCGCCGAAGATAGGCTTTGTACCGTTTGAAGATTCAAGAAATGAGTTAATCAACATACATAAAACAGGTGATGCAAAAGCGTTTTATATAGCTGTGAACAATAATGCCGGTATTGGAAATGGCAGTTATTCGTACAATGTATTAAAATTGTTATCAGGTGATGAACATTTTTATAGATGTGAAGAGAATAAATAATGATTTTGCGTGGAGAATAGTATGACTATAGATAAGATGATTCAAGATTTCCCTCAAGGCTTGCTTAATTGGTATGACTTTTTAAAAGAAGGAAAAGTATTATGTATAGGGGATGAGGACAGTAGTATTACAAAAATTTTAAATGAGAAGTGTAACGATGTTATTCAAGTATCCGTTAATTCTTCTTTACGAGAGGAATTTCAACATAGATATAGAGCCGACTTTGATTATGTTATTGTAGTAGGTAAGATTGAATACCTATCTAATCCGGTATATGCCCTTTCCTCATGGCGGGAATTGCTTCATGAAGAGGGACGAATGCTCTTAGGCATGGATAATCGATTAGGCTTGCGATACTTTTGCGGGGATAGGGATCCCTTTACTGACAGAAGCTTTGATGGGATTGAGAATTATCGAAGCTTGCTCGGGGTGGACAGGGAGAAGTTGGAGGGGCGTAATTATTCAAAAGAAGAAATTATCAATCTTTTAGAACAATCGGGCTGGATACATAGAAAGTTTTACTCGGTTTTGCCTAATTTGGAAGTTCCCCAATTGATTTATGCACAGGACTATCTTCCGGCTGAAGAATTGTCTATCAGATTTTTCCCTATGTATAGACATCCTGACTCTGTTTTCTTGGAAGAACAATTCTTATATACCGATATTATTAAAAATGGAATGTTCCATACTATCGCAAACTCTTTCCTGATAGAATGTTCCAAGAATAATATCTTTGCAAATATAAAGCATGTTACGGTCTCTATGGATAGGGGAAAAGATAACGCGATGGCGACGATTATCAGAAATAATAACATAGTAGAAAAGCGCGCGCTATATGCAGAGGGAATTGATAAGTTAACAGGGCTTAAAGAGAACGAAGAGGATTTACGACTCCATGGATTAAATGTATTGGAAGGAACCCTTGAGAATAAAAGCTATTATATGCCATATGTAGACAGTGAGATAGCAATGGTATACTTTCGGAGGCTCGCAAAGGAAGACGTAGGAAAGTTTAAAGAAGAGGTAGATAAATTCCGGGATTTTATATTGCGTTCTTCAGATCATGTAGCTATAGACGAGGAGAGAGGTATATTGTTGAAGAAAGGTTATATCGATTTAGTTCCTCTTAACTGCTTCTATGATAATGGCGAATATATATTCTATGACCAGGAATTTTATGAAGAAAATTATCCGGCGAATGTCATTATTTATAGAGCGATTGAAGTGATCTATATGAATGATCCGGAAATGGAATCGATATTGCCCAGAAAATACTTCTACGAAAGATACGGATTGGAAGAAAATCTAGAACTATGGATAAAGCTAGCAGCAGAGTTCCTGTATAAATTGAGAAATCAAAGAGAGTTGGGGAGCTTCAATCAAAGATTTAAAGGGAATACAAGGGTAATTCATACGAATAGGCAGAGGATAAATTATTCGGAGACGGAATATCAAAGGATTTTCGTAGATTTATTTCGGGATGCTGAGAGGAAAAAAATCATTGTGTTCGGTTCAGGAATCTTTACGAAACGTTTTTTGGCACAGTTTAAAAAGGAATATGAAATCTATGCCATAGTGGATAATAACCAGTCGAAATGGGGAACACAATTGGAGGGCATAGAGATAACAGCGCCCCAACTCATAGATGAAATACCGAAACAAGAGTGCCGGGTTATAATTTGCGTTAAGAATTATCTTGCGATTATCAAGCAATTACAGGGAATGGGAGTGACGGATTATTGTGTCTATGACAGAAATGTGGAGTATTCAAGAAAGAAAGCAGTTGTAATAAAGAAAGAGGATGATGCGGGTTCTGAACCAAAAAAGTATCGCACTGGGTATATTGCGGGTGTATTTGACTTATTTCATATTGGACATTTGAACATGTTCAAACGGGCTAAGGAGCAATGCGATTACTTAATTGTAGGTATAGTAACGGACGAAGGAGTGAGGAAGAATAAAAAAACAGAACCCTTTATACCGCTTAAAGAGAGAATAGAAATAGTCCGTGCATGCAAATATGTAGACGAGGCGGTTGAAATCCCGTTAGATAGCGCAGGGACGGAAGATGCCTATAAGATGTATCATTTTGACTGCCAGTTTTCCGGCAGTGATTACGTGAACAATCCAGATTGGCTAGGGTCAAAAACCTTCTTAGAAAAACAAGGAGTAGATATGGTATTTTTTCCATATACGGCGGGAACAAGTTCCACTAAGCTAAAAGGTATAATCGAGAAATCTTTATTGTAAAATGGATGATTGTATTATTCTTAAGATACAATAAAAGATACGATAGAGCTTTTATTAAACTCTAATGCTAAATATCTCATAATGGACTTGTATGATATGCAGTTAGTGAATTATATGAATTTACCCAAGGGATTATGGTACGGTTATGTTGATTTATTCTTTGAAAAAATATCTCAGAAATATGATGTTAATTATATAATTCCGAATTGATTCTGTTCTAATATATATTATTTTGCTAAGGATGGCATTGTTAAGGATATTCCAAAGAGTTATAAAAATCCTTATCAATCTAATGATATGAATAATTCATTACTTATGGAATTGGAAAATTATATTATTGCAAGATATAATCCTTATGTGATAGATTTATCAAGATATTTTATGGCTTAAATTATTGGACAAATTAAGTGTATATGCATCTGAGGATGAGAGAGTAATTCAGTATCTTCAAATAGTGAGAGAGAATACTGGTTTGCCATTATTATGATACTTAATGAAACTACTTATAAACTTACATGAAAGGATAAAAGGTTATGGAACAATTGAGAGCAGAACAAAAAGAAGCATTACAGGTAAGCAAGGAATATTTGGTAAAGTTGACGATAGGAATGGAGGAGCTAGTATTAGAGCTAAGAGGTAATCGAAAACCTGATACGGATGACTTCATGAAGCAATGCCTGGATGGACTTAATTGGTTGATACAGATATATAATGGAACTGCGGATTTCATTAATGAAGGAAAAGTACGCATTGAAAAAGAGGAAGCAAATGAAAGTATACTGAGATTCAATGAGGCTGTGAAGAGTAAGGATGATAACAGAATAGCTGAATCAATGGAAAAAGATATTATAATGTTTTTACATAATTTATCGAATGCAATTGATGAAGCGATATAAAAGATGTGTATTTTTCCCCATAGTTAATGATTTCATAAAAGAAATATGAAAAGTAAATAAAAAAAATGAAAAAAGGTATTTACTTTTTAAAAGAAATGTTATATAATTCTAATTGTGAACAAGAAATGGAAAAAAAAGGTAGTTAGCTTATATATAAAATTCATTTTAAGTGTTAGCTAATAGTGTGTAAAAGGGGAATGAGCGCGGAGTTAACCTTGAAATAATGTATTTTATATAAGCTTATTATAAAGGATAGAAAACTAATGTTTTCTATCCTTTTTTGATATTCTTTATTAAGTGATTGTAGATAAATATTTTTGTGAACTATTAAGAGGTAAAAGGATAAAATCCAGATAGTGTCAAGATTTTTTCGCAAATTTTATTTCTACCGTTTAGCAACCAGTAGTTAACCGGCTATGTTATCAGACAGCGGATCATCAGCCAGGTGATTGAGATGATCCATGTTCATATAGCATCGTGTCCCCCACACCGTTCCGGCTACATGACGCAGTCTGGCACATACAAGCATCAGGGCACTTTGTCCGTCCGGGAAAGCACCGATGGCTTTGGTCCTACGTTTGATTTCCCGGTTTAGCCGCTCAATCGTATTGTTTGTCCGAATTCTGGTCCAGTGCTGAGTAGGAAAATCCATATAGGTTAGTGTTTCTTCGATTCCATCCTGAAGTTTTTTTGCTGCTTTTGAGAGCTTCATTTCTATGAGTTTTGCAGCCACCTGCTGCGCCTTTTCAAGAGCAGTCGCTTTGCTTTCCTGCCCATGAATCGCTTTGAGCATCATGGAAACCGCTTTCATTTTATTGCGTGGAATCACAGAAAAAATGTTTCGATAAAAATGTACCGTGCAACGCTGATAATGGGCATCTGGAAATACTTCCGGGATCGTTTCAAGCATTCCAAGACTTTTGTCACCGATGATGAGGCGAACGCCTGTAAGACCACGTTTTTTCAGCCATACAAAGAAAGACCTCCAGCTCTCCTTATCCTCTTTCATGCCTTCGGCTGCACCAATGATCTCACGGCAGCCGTCCATGCTGACACCGATTGCCACAAGGATGGATGCGTTCTGAATTTCACCGCCCCAACTGCGCTTGAGATATACCCCGTCCACGTAGACATAGGGATAAGTACCGGATAGAGGTCTTGAACGCCATGTTTCAATGTGTTCATAAGCTTTCTTGTTGAGGTTGCTGATGGTTCCCGGAGAAACCTTGGTTCCCCACAGTGCTTCTGTGATATCTTCTACACGGCGTACGGAAACACCCGCCAGATACATTTCGATCAAGGCCTCCTCCACAGAAGATTCCCTGCGGCGGTAACGTTCGATGATAGCAGTTTCAAAAGGAACCCCCTTAAGCTTTGGAACATTAAGTTCCACTTCTCCGGAAGTGGTCTGGAAGTTCCGCTTATAATGGCCGGAACGGTAACCCTGCCGATTGGAAGAACGCTCATATTTCTGGGCATTCACAAGCTCATCAGCCTCTTTGTCAAGCAGAGCATTCAATGTTTCTTCTACACTGCTACGGACAAGATTCTTTAAATCGTGCTTTATTAAGTCCTCATTCAATTGTATAATGTTATCAGACATGGTAATAGCCTCCTTTGTGAGATTTTTGTGTGGTAACTTAATTCTACCAAACGGCTATAGACCATGTCTATTTTTATGAAATTAAAAGTGCGAAATTAATTATACGTTATCCGGAAACTTACGTTTGTATGTATACTCTGGCTGCAAATCAATAGCCGGTATTCTGTACAACAATCAATCGCTCTGATAACATTCTAATTTACCCCATTGAAAAAAGTACATATAACTGTTTCGTTTTACGAATCTGATACTTCGATACCGCATATCCTGCTAGCTAAAAAGTTCGTCCTTAATAAATCAGGGACGAATTTTCCGAATATAAGAAGAATAATAAAGTTTAAAAATCGTAAAAACATCTTTTCGAATTATCCGTACAGAATTTTAAAAGATATTTTTAAATTGCATAAAATAGTCTAAAAGAGAAAATATAACCATATACAGCATATGGATATATTTAATATAGTAAAAATATTCCGTACGGAATATTTTTCATGAATTTTATTCCAATTAAGTATAAACGCTTGACGCTTAGACCAATATTTTATAAGATATATATAATTACAAAATCACAAACATTTCTATGTGTTTGTACGTTTCACACATCAATATTTCACTTCTATGGACTCCTAGGGAAGGCTGATTACTTCTGGAAATGTAAGAAGGCGTTCTCTGGGAGTTGATCTGAGTGGATGGCCATCAATTATTAAATTTTTATAATATATTTTGAAAACCGATGGCAAAAAAACGTATATATGTTATAATATAGAAAATCTAAACAGAGTGTATACATGTATGCGCTCGAAAGAGACAGAAATGGAGAACAAGTTAATGAGTGCTGCTTATATTTTAGTAGCGGACAGGAGGGTGAAGAGATTATGGTAAAGGCAGAAATTTTGAAGAAGGAAATTTTATCACAATACAAAAGTGTACGTCAGTTTGCAATTGAAATGCAGATTCCATACAGTACATTAGTAACAGCATTGGACAGGGGAATTGAAGGAATGGCATATGGAACCGTTATTAAGATGTGCGATAAGCTGAATCTGAATCCGGTCGATTTTTCTTCACTGGAAAGAGGCGCTGTTCTCGGCGAGAAGATTCTGGAGAATCGCGTAATGCAGTATTATGTAAAATTGAATAAAACAGGAAGAAAGAAAGTTCTCGATTTGATGGAAGACTATGTACAGTTGGAAAAATATCAGATAAAAGAATAAATGTAACTGTGAAGGTATTGAACAGTTACGAATAAATTGTTGCTAGGAAGCCGTAGGCTGAATAGTGACAAAAGAGGAGATATATTCATGCACTATGATTATTTGGTAGTAGGCGCGGGATTATTTGGCGCAGTGTTTGCCTGTGAGATGAATAAGCAAGGGAAAAAATGTCTGGTTATCGATAAAAGAGAGCATATTGCGGGTAACATCTATACTGAGGAAGTGTTAGGAATTAATATCCATAAATATGGAGCACATATTTTCCATACTTCTAATCAGGAGATATGGAATTATATCAATCAATATGCCACGTTCAATAGATTCGTGAATTCGCCGGTTGCCGTGTACAAGGAGGAACTTTATAATCTCCCTTTCAACATGAATACGTTTAGCCGGATGTGGAACGTGAAGACTCCTGCAGAGGCGAAGGGGAAGATCGCATCTCAGATTGCTGATCTGCACATTACAGATCCTAAGAATCTGGAAGAACAAGCGCTGTCTTTAGTGGGAACCGATGTATATGAGAAGTTGATTAAAGGCTATACCGAGAAGCAATGGGGCAAACCGTGTACTGAACTTCCGGCGTTTATTATTAAGCGTCTTCCGCTCAGATTTACCTTTGATAATAATTATTTCAATGATTTATATCAGGGAATACCGATAGACGGTTATACATCGATTGTGGAAAAGCTTCTAGAAGGAGTTGATACTCGCACCGGCACAGAATATAGGGAATTTATAAAGGCGAATGAAGAGACGAAGGAAATTACCTTCAATAAGGTGCTATACACGGGAATGATTGATGAGTATTTCGATTATAAGCTGGGAACCTTAGAATACCGTTCCCTTCGTTTTGAAGAAGAGCAGCTACCAGAGTGTGATAATTATCAGGGCAATGCGGTGGTGAATTATACAGAGCGTGAAGTTCCTTATACGAGAATTATTGAACACAAACATTTTGAGTTCGGATCTCAGCCGGGAACGGTTATTACTAAGGAGTATCCTGCCGAATGGCAGCCGGGGGATGAACCATATTATCCGGTGAATGATGAGCGTAATGATGCATTATTCAAAAGATATGAAGAGCTGGCCAGACAAGAGAAGAATATCTTATTCGGCGGCCGTCTGGGACAATATAAATACTATGATATGGATAAAGTGATTGCTCAGGCGCTTATTATGGTTAAGGAACAGAGAGAAGGCAGCGAAGAGTGAGTTGCTGATTATAAGAGGATAATTATTGGAAGTGTAAATTTCTGATAATTATCCTTTTACTATTTTAGTACGCTCAAATAATATGTTTATACCTTAGCCGCAAGCGGCCACGGTATGCTTTTTGCACACTCGCTTTGCTCGGCGCAGTATAATACCGTTAAGATATTATACTATCTCAATCTTTAAAATAAGTTGTTAAGGAGGTATTTAAATAAAGCTGAAAATAAAAACTTTGAAAATCAAACAAAAAAGTTCTTGAAAAAATAAAAAACAATGCTATAATAACTTTAAATACTTTGATATTCAAAATATTATAAAATCAAATGAAAGTCAAAGATAACTATTCAGTAGGCCTGAGCATTTACTGCGTGGGCCGTAAGAAGACGTAGAAAAGCAACCAAAAAGGAGTATTGTTTAAATGGCAAATAAAACTTGGGATGAAGCGATAAAAGATCTAGATGGACGCAGAGAAAAGGCCGCGCTGGGCGGTGGATTGGCTAAAATTGAAAAGCAACACCAAGGCGGCAAGATGACAGCGAGGGAAAGAATAGAAGTACTGATGGACCCAGAGACCTTCGTAGAGGTAGATGGTTTCGTGGAATCGAGAATCGATGATTTCGACCTGGACAAAAAACGTGTCCCGGGCGATGGCGTGGTAACAGGCTATGGAGAAATTGGCGGCCGTCTTGTATTTGTTGCCAGCGAAGATTTCACAGTAATCGGAGGAACTTTGGGAGAGTATCATTCCTATAAGATTTGCCGTATTCAGGATATGGCGATGGATATGAAGGCACCTCTTATCTGCATCAACGATAGCGGCGGTGCGAGAATTGAGGAAGGGATTGATTCCTTGAGCGGATATAGCGGCATGTTCTTGCGCCATACGAAAGCGTCCGGAGTAATTCCTCAGATTTCTGTTATTTTAGGACCCTGTTCAGGCGGAGCATGCTATGCACCTGCAATCTGTGACTTTATTTTCATGGTAAAAGATATCTCTAAGATGTTTATTACCGGGCCTAACGTGGTAAAGACAGTAATCAATGAAGAAGTATCCGTGGAGGAGCTCGGTGGTGCGGAAGTACATGCGAAGAAGAGCGGTGTATCCCATTTTACTTATTCCTCAGAGGCAGAGTGCCTTATGGGAGTGAGAAAGCTTCTTTCCTACCTTCCGGCCAATAATAAGGAAAAGGCTCCAATGGTAAAAAACATTAAAGAGAAGCCTTCAGTTCTGCTGAGTGTAAATAAGGTAATGGAGAAAGTAGGAGGTCTGAGCAAGTTCTTATCCCAGAAAGGGAAAGAAGAACCCTGTCGCATAAGAAATATTGTACCGGATAATTCCAGACGTGCCTATGATGTGAAGGAAGTGATGGAGTGTATCATTGATGAGGGAAGCTTCTTCGAGGTACAAAAGGAGTTCGCGCCAAATGTTGTGGTTGGCTGGGCTCGTATGGACGGTGAAGTAGTAGGCCTTGTAGGAAATCAACCGAATGTAATGGGAGGTTCCCTGGACTATCATGCTTCTGATAAATTAGCACGTTTTATCCGCTTCTGTGACTGTTTCAATATTCCGATCGTAACCCTTGTAGATGTTCCTGCCTTCTTACCGGGAACGGCACAAGAGCATAATGGGATTATAAGGCATGGAGCGAAGGTGTTGTACGCTTATTCGGAAGCGACAGTTCCGAAGATTTCACTCATTATGAGAAAAGCTTATGGTGGAGCGTACATAGCGATGAACTCCAAGGAGATGGGCGCAGATATGGTATTTGCATGGCCAATTGCAGAAATAGCTGTTATGGGTGGTGACGGAGCGGTAAATATTGCGTTTAAGAGAAAGATTAAAGAAGCGGAAGATTCCCAGGCAATGCGTGCACAGTGTAAGCAGGAGTATGAAGATCGTTTCTTGAATCCTTACGTGGCAGCGTCCAGAGGTTTTGTGAATGAAGTGATCAAGCCGGAAGAGACAAGGGAGAAGATCCTTAAGGCTTTAAAGGCACTTAGAAATAAATCGGTAGAGAGCCCATACAAAAAGCATGGAAATATACCGCTATAATAAAAAAGAGGGAAGGAAATACCACGATGATTTACCGGGGGAAGATATTTCCTAATAACAAAAATGCCGGAGTCTCCGGCATTTTTAATATGTAAATATTTATAATTTTAATATCTGGTTATCTGGTATAGCACCCATCAAATACTAGCAGTAATAATTGAACAACATTCCGCTATAAGCGCTCGTAATGTAAGGAGTAGCGAAGTTCTTCCCCGGATTCTTATATGCGACAATAGTCTTATCCGCATAATCCATAGGATTGAGAGATATTTGGTTCGTCTTTCTAAGAAGAGAGTTGGCGAAATTCTTAATGGAAGAAAAATCTTCTTTCGCATATTCGGATAAAACTGCTGTCTCTAATTCGTCTTTGTCTGCCCGGATGGTTCCGTTATCCTGAAGCTTTAGTCCGATAACATCGAAGCTGCTCTGGTAGTGGGCAGTAATTTTTTGCATTTCACCGAGTAACCGTTTCGTACCGATATAATGATTCGAATAGTTGGACATATTATCGATAAAAGAATTATAACTGGATAAAAGGTTGTTTATATTCTCGGTTAAAGATTCCACATCTGTTTTAAGACCAATAGTAGCGTTAGGCTCTTCTAAACCGGTAACGCCATTTAATGTAACTTCATAAAGATTGTTGATAATAAAATTATTTGACTTGGCAGTATGAGGCATCCCATTCAATAAGAATTCTGCATTGGAGGCAGGGCGTGCCAAATAATCTAACCCAAAGTAAGAAACGGAACCGGAGGTTTTGCTCGTGTGATCATCGGAAATAGTAAAGATAGAAGTTTCATCCTCTTTAAGTCCCTGAGAAACAGAAGTGAGACGTAGTGCACTATTTCCTTTTCCGTCCTCAACAACATCCGCACGAATTCCAATATCGGCATTGCTAATCAGCCTTGCAAGTCTTCCGTGAATATCGCGGTTTGTTTCACTCTCTTTTATATTATATTGAAATTCATAATTTAAATCTTGAATGCTAATATCGAAGGAATAAGTATCGGATGGAAGTTTTACCTTGGAATCGGGGAGAAATGTCCCGATATTAACCTGTCCCGAAGCCAAAGAAACTACTCCTATTTGATAAGAAGGAATCTCCTGAGTATCCGCATGTTCGGAAAGGTCACCAATATAAGAGACGGAAACCATATCCGGATTACTGGAATAAGCCACCTTCTTATTGAGAATCTGTTCCTCATCGAGACCGCCCAGGGAGACAATTGTATTGCGAAGTTGTCTGGCGTCCTCTTTCATGTTCACTGCAAATGTCTTGATTTCCTTATTGGTATCGAACTTATACAGAGGGGATTCTTTATTCAGCTTAACGATTGAATTATAGATATTGCGAAGTTCGCTCTTCTTATGCGTATCGAAGCTAGAAGACTTCTTCGGGCTATATGTAGTTAAATAATTATTATGTATGCTGTTAAGAATGGCGCCGTTATATGCCATAATATCCCCTCCTTTCTTCTATAATAAAGTAATTGATACCTAATCATAGTAAATTATAGTAAAAAGCCTGTAACATAGCAATGTACAGATTATACAAATATTGTCTCACAATTCACTCATAAATGCCATATCCATTTTGTAAAAAAAGCATTATAATAAAAAATAAAATTATTATATTATGAAACATATATCGGTTCAAAAAGGAAGAGAAGAAAGACATCATAATAAATAAAATAAAAAAGTGAAAAAATCGTGCAAAAACCGTTCAAAGCAGTTGACGGTGCGGATTTCTTATGTTATAGTATTCAAACGAGATTAGTTTTAGGTCTTTTTTTTATGCTCAAAAATTGGAGGAAAAATATATGCGTACGAGAATTACATTAGCATGTACAGAATGCAAGCAGCGTAACTACAATACAACAAAAGATAAGAAAACACATCCGGATAGAATGGAGACAAAAAAGTATTGTAGATTCTGCAAAACACATACTGCACACAAAGAAACTAAATAATTGGCCCGTAATTTTTGAAAGGAGTACAACATGGGAGATTCCGCAAAGACAGATAAAGCACCGAAGACAGATTTTTTCAAAGGTGTAAAAACTGAATTTAAGAAAATTACCTGGCCCGATAAAGATTCACTTCTCAAACAGTCGGTGGCGGTTGTGTGCATTTCCGTTATAGCGGGCACGATTATTGCTATCATCGATTTTATATTACAGTATGGAATCGATTTCTTGACGACGTTGTAGAGTGAGGGTGAATAAATGGCAGAGGCAAATTGGTATGTAGTACATACCTATTCCGGGTATGAGAATAAGGTCAAAGCCAATATTGAGAAGACAATCGAGAACAGACATCTGGAGGAAGAGATTCTTGAAGTTCGCGTTCCCATGCAAGATGTTGTGGAAATGAAGAACGGCGCCAAGAAGAACGTTCAGAAGAAAATGTTCCCGGGTTATGTCCTCATCAATATGGTGATGAATGATGACACATGGTATGTAGTCAGGAATACGAGAGGTGTAACAGGTTTCGTAGGTCCGGGAAGTAAACCGGTACCCCTTAGCGAGGCGGAAATGAAACCTCTTGGTATTAAAATGGAAAATATCTCAGTCGATTTCTCAGAGGGAGATACGATCGCTGTTGTAGCCGGTGTTTGGAAAGATACCATCGGTGTCGTACAAAGAATTGATTACGGCAAGCAGACAGCGACAATTAATGTGGAACTTTTCGGCAGGGAAACACCGGTCGAAATCGGTTTTGCAGAAGTGAGAAAAATGTAAATGTGAGAGTATTGAACAGTTACAATGATATTTATAATCGAAGGTTTCTTTCGATACTAAATATAAACAGCAACAGGAACGTTCTGAAGAATTCTTCGGAGCAGTGGGAGCAACGTCCGGCGTATTTTAGCAAGGATGGAGCGCCATACCACAATATTTTAGGAGGTAGCCAAAATGGCAAAGAAAGTAGAAGGATATATTAAGTTACAGATTCCGGCCGGCAAGGCAACACCGGCACCACCGGTTGGTCCTGCACTTGGACAGCATGGTGTTAATATCGTTGAATTTACGAAACAGTTCAACGCAAGAACAGCGGATAAGGGCGATGTCATTATTCCGGTTGTTATTACAGTATATGCAGATAGAAGTTTCAGCTTTGTGACAAAGACTCCGCCGGCAGCAGTTCTTCTTAAGAAGGCATGCAACTTGAAGTCAGGTTCGGCAGTACCGAACAAGACAAAGGTAGCTACGATTTCTAAGGACAAGGTTAAAGAAATCGCAGAGCTTAAGATGCCTGACTTGAATGCGGCAACTCTTGAATCGGCAATGAGCATGATTGCCGGTACTGCAAGAAGTATGGGTATAGCAGTAGAAGATTAATAACAAGCAAAAGTGGGAGGCAATGGAAATTGCCGATTGAACCATAGGAGGAATTGACAATGAAACATGGAAAAAAATATAATGAGGCTGCAAAACAGATAGACCGTAACGTTCAGTATGAGCCTGCAGATGCGATTGCTCTTGCAAAGAAAACCGCTACTGCAAAATTTGATGAGACAGTTGAAGTTCACATCAGAACAGGCTGTGACGGACGTCATGCTGATCAGCAGATTCGTGGTGCCGTTGTATTACCGAACGGTACAGGTAAAGAAGTAAAAGTTTTAGTATTTGCAAAAGGCGATAAAGTAGCAGAGGCAGAAGCGGCCGGAGCAGATTTCGTGGGCGGCGAAGAGCTGATTCCCAGAATTCAGAACGAAGGTTGGTTAGAATTCGACGTTGTTGTTGCAACTCCTGATATGATGGGTGTTGTAGGTCGTCTCGGCAAGGTTCTCGGACCGAAAGGTTTAATGCCTAACCCGAAGGCCGGAACAGTAACTATGGATGTGACCAAAGCTATTAGCGATATTAAAGCAGGTAAGATTGAATACAGATTGGATAAATCTAATATTATTCACGTGCCTGTAGGTAAAGCTTCCTTTACGGAAGAACAGTTATCTCAGAACTTCAATGCATTGATGGAAGCGATTATAAAAGCAAAACCATCAGCGCTGAAAGGTCAGTATTTGAGAAGTATTACACTTTCTTCCACAATGGGGCCTGGTGTAAAAGTAAGCGTTGCTAAATTCTAAGATACATCATGAGTAAAGTGTAACGATTCAGTAGGTCTGCGCATTTACTGCGCTGACCGTAAGAAAACATGGAATAGCAACTGAAAATCCCATCACCGAAGGTGATTTTAATGGATTTTCACAAAGCAATCTTTGCTTTTGGAACTGTGGAACAGTTTCATTAAAGTTTACATGAGGCTGCCGCACATTAAGTGCGACAGCCTTTTTGTCAATAGGAGCTGGTAGTGGATGAAGAAGATCCGTAGGAGAAAAAGACATATTTTGAATATTATGCTGACCTTCTGGTTGACGTTGGCGGGAGTAATTCTTGTCGGCACCGCAGGAATCCTGGTATATCGTGTCGTTGTGGGGCAGGAGGATGCGGAAGAATTCTCCCCTCTTAAGTTTACAGAAGTAGTTTCTCATATTTTTACAGAGAAGATACCCGAGGAAAAAGAGGCGGAGGCATTGGGTGAAAGCGGTTCGGGTGGCGGAAGATATGGTGAAGTTTTGTCAGATGAGGAATATATGAAGGACCATAATATCTATGCGAAGCAAACGGCATCGGAGGAGGAAGTGACCATATCCTTTGGCGGCGATATTCTTTTTGACCCTAATTACAGCGTGATGGCGAAGCTTTTGCAGAGAGGAAACGGAATCTATGACAGCATTGGAGCGGAGCTTTTGGAGGAAATGAAAAGTGCGGATATTCTAATGCTGAATAATGAATTCCCCTATTCCGATAAAGGTACACCAATTCCTGAGAAGCAGTTTACTTTCCGGGCGAAGCCGGAATCGGTAAGCCTTCTTGGGGATATGGGGGTGGATATCGTATCCCTGGCAAATAATCATGCTTATGATTATGGAGAAGCGGCTCTTCTTGATACATTGGATATTCTAACAGAGGCGGGAATGCCATATGTGGGAGCCGGGCGCAATCTGGAAGAAGCGGCAAAGCCTGTTTACTTCATTGCCAATGATATTAAAATAGCAATCGTATCGGCAACACAAATCGAGCGGCTGGACAATCCTGATACCAAAGGAGCAACAGACGTGTCAGCGGGAGTTTTCCGGTGTTTGCATCCTGATAAACTTCTAGAGGTGATACGAGAGACAAAAGAAAATAGTGATTTTGTAATAGTCTATATCCATTGGGGAACGGAAAACGTGGAACAACCCGATTGGCTGCAACTCGATCAGGCACCTAAGATCGTAGAGGCGGGGGCTGACTTAATCATTGGAGGTCATCCGCATTGCCTGCAACCCATCCAATATATCGATGGAGTACCGGTAGTCTATAGCCTGGGCAACTTCTGGTTTAATTCTAAGCAAGTGGATACATGCCTGGTGAAGGCGGCTATTGATGAAAATGGTCTGAAAAGTCTTCAGTTTATCCCGGCTCTACAAAAGGATAGCAAGACAGTGCTGTTAGAAGGTGGGGAAAAAGAGAGAGTGCTTTCCTATATGCGTGCAATTTCTCCGGGGGTGAACTTTGATTCGGATGGATATATTAATTGAAAAGTCAGTTAAAAATATAATCAAATTGCAGAAATATGCTTGACAATCTGCCAGGAGATATATTATAGTAATAAAGGTCGTTTTGACCATGCCGGAGACAGTAGGTGCTAAGCGGAAATGTAAAATTTCTGTGCGGCGTAAGTATATCGCCTACCGAGGAGAAGAGTTGATGTATGAACTATGACTTTAAACCTTTCTGTCTTCAGAGAGGTTTTTTTTGTAATAGGAAAGTGTGCCTATTACAGAAAATAGAATGCGCAGCTACGCGCGCGGAACAAAAGCTGTGCTATCAAGGTTTTAACCGCGAGAGTGTGTGAAGCACACTTTTGTTCTATATAAACTCCCATCGGCAAGAAGGAGGGCTATCGCCCTTACAAATCTATAAGGAGGTAAAAGAAGTGGCAAAAGTTGAATTGAAACAACCCATCGTAGAAGAGATTTCTGCAAACATTAAAGATGCGCAGTCAGTTGTTCTCGTTGACTACCGCGGACTTACGGTAGAACAGGATACAAGACTTCGTAAGCAGCTTCGTGAAGCAGGAATTACTTACAAGGTTTACAAGAACACGATGATGAATTTCGCGTTTAAAGGAACAGATTTCGAAGCTCTCGCTCCGTATCTCGAAGGTCCCAGTGCAGTTGCTATCTCTACAGAAGATGCTACGGCTCCTGCGAGAATATTATGCAAATTTGCGAAGGAAGCAAGCAAACTCGAAATCAAAGGCGGTGTAGTTGAAGGTGCTGCATATGATGCAAACGGTATTGCAGAAGTTGCAAAGGTTCCTTCCAGAGAAGAATTACTTTCCAAATTACTTGGAAGCATTCAGTCTCCGATCACCAACTTCGCTCGTGTCATGAATCAGTTGGCAGAAAAAGGTGGCGCATCCGCATGTGAAGCTCCTGCTGCAGAGGCAGTAGAAGAGACAGCGGCACCCGCTGAAGAAGTAGCAGCTCCGGTTGAAGAAGCTCCTGCTGAATAAATTCTTAGGAATAAATTCTAACAGAATTAAGACAAAGCGAATGAAACGAAGTTCTAACAAAATTTAAAATCAAACTTACAAAATTATAATGGAGGTAAATAAAAATGGCAAAATTAACAGCTCAGGAACTTATTGATGCTATTAAAGAGTTAACAGTTTTAGAATTAAATGATTTGGTAAAAGCTTGCGAAGAAGAATTCGGTGTATCCGCAGCAGCAGGTGTTGTAGTTGCAGCAGCAGGCGCTGGCGATGGTGCAGCAGCAGAAGAAGAAAAGACAGAGTTCGATGTTGAGCTTACAGAAGTAGGCCCTAACAAAGTTAAAGTTATCAAAGTAGTACGTGAAGCTACAGGACTTGGCTTGAAAGAAGCAAAAGACCTTGTTGATTCCGCACCTAAGATGGTAAAAGAAGCAGCTTCCAAGCAGGACGCTGAAGATATCAAAGCTAAACTTGAAGCAGAAGGCGCTAAAGTTACAATTAAATAATTGTTACGACTTGATAAGTGTATACTGTTAGTAAGATACGGCGGTATCCCGAAAGGGATGCCGTTGTTTTTATATATTAGGAATTCCTTCAGCATTCCTAATATATAAAGCACTCCGTGCAGGATGCGCAGCTCGCGGAAATGAAGGTTGCCGTAAACGGCACCGCTCGCGCGCGAAGAATCAGCAAGCCGATTCTTTACTTTACTAGGAATTCCTTGTTCATTCAATATATAAAGCACTCCGTGCAGGATGCGCAGCTCGCGGAAATGAAGGTTGCCGTAAACGGCACCGCTCGCGAAAATGAAATTTGCAGTGAACGGCATCACTCGCACGCGAAAAAGTTTATAAAAAAATCCTTGACGTTAGAAAATAGGTGTAGTACAATGGATGATGCACTATTGTGTTAAGGTGTGGATACTTTAATTTGAACGAAGGTAATTATTCAGTAAGTCTGCGCATTTACTATGCTGACCGTACGAATACGCGGAAAAGCAAGTGAAAATTAAGGAATCAGTTAGGAAATCACCAATCAGCAGTTTTAAAATCATAAAGAACGGGGTGAAATGTCAATGGAAAAGAACAGAATACGTCCTATTGCTTCAGGCAAGAACATACGTATGAGTTATTCACGGCAAAAAGAGGTTTTGGAGATGCCCAATCTTATAGAGGTTCAGAAGGACTCCTATAATTGGTTTCTCACGGAAGGCTTAAAAGAAGTTTTCGATGATATATCTCCAATTGCGGATTATAGCGGGCACCTAAGTCTGGAATTCGTCAGCTTCGAATTGTGTGAAGATGATGTTAAATATTCTATTGAGAAATGCAAGGAAAGAGATGCGACTTATGCGGCACCGTTGAAGGTTAAAGTTCGCCTTTATAATAAGGAAAAAGAAGAAATCAGCGAGCATGAAATTTTCATGGGCGATCTTCCTATTATGACTGAGACGGGAACCTTCGTAATCAATGGAGCGGAGCGTGTTATCGTTAGCCAGTTAGTTCGTTCTCCGGGAATCTATTATGCGATCGGACATGACAAGATCGGTAAGAGATTGTTCTCCTCTACTGTAATTCCTAATAGAGGTGCATGGCTGGAATATGAGACGGATTCCAATGATGTTTTTTATGTACGTGTAGATAGAACGAGAAAGGTACCGATTACTGTACTTATCAGAGCCTTAGGTGTTGGTACGAACGATGAAATCAGGGAGCTTTTTGGAGATGAACCCAAGATTGAAGCGAGCTTTGGAAAGGACACTTCTGAGAACTATCAGGAGGGTCTGTTAGAATTATACAAAAAAATACGCCCGGGTGAACCCCTGAGCGTAGAGAGTGCGGAGAGTTTAATTACCGCAATGTTTTTTGACCCCAGAAGATATGATTTGGCCAAAGTTGGAAGATATAAATTTAATAAGAAGTTAGCATTGAAGAATAGGATCAGACATCACGTTCTGGCAGAAGATGTTGTGGATGTGACGACTGGTGAGATTTTAGCGGAAGCCGGAGTGAGCGTAAGCGCGGAACTTGCAGATGTAATTCAGAATGCAGCAGTTCCTTATGTATATATTCAGACAGAAGAGAGAAATGTTAAGGTTCTCTCCAATATGATGGTAGAGCTTACGAATTTCGTGGATTGTGATCCCAGGGAATTCGGTATCCCAGAGCTCGTATACTATCCTGTGTTACAGCAGATTCTGGAAGAGTACAGCGATGATCCGGAAGCTCTTGCGGATGCTATTAAGAAGAATGTACATGAATTGATGCCGAAGCACATCACTAAGGAAGATATCATTGCTTCTATTAACTATAACATTCATTTGGAATATGGCATCGGTAACGATGACGATATCGACCATTTAGGTAATAGACGTATCAGAGCGGTGGGAGAGCTTTTACAGAATCAATATAGAATTGGTCTGTCAAGGCTTGAAAGAGTTGTTCGTGAGAGAATGACAACCCATGATGCAGAGGAGATTTCTCCTCAGGTGCTCATTAATATTAAACCGGTACAGGCAGCGGTGAAAGAATTCTTTGGTTCTTCACAGTTGTCCCAGTTCATGGATCAGAATAACCCTCTCGGTGAACTTACACATAAGAGGCGTCTTTCTGCATTAGGTCCGGGTGGTTTATCCAGAGATCGTGCCGGATTCGAGGTTCGTGACGTTCACTATTCTCATTATGGCAGAATGTGCCCGATCGAGACACCGGAAGGTCCTAACATTGGATTGATCAACTCTCTTGCTACTTATGCAAGAATTAATGAATATGGTTTTATTGAATCCCCGTACCGTATTATTGATAAAACGGATGTGGAGAATCCTCGCGTAACGGAAGACGTTATTTACATGACGGCAGATGAGGAAGACAACTATCATGTGGCGCAGGCTAACGAAGCGCTGGATGAAAAAGGCTATTTCGTAAGGAAGACGGTATCCGGACGTTATAAAGATGAAACATCCGAGTACCCTAAGGAAATGTACGAATATATGGACGTATCGCCTAAGATGGTATTTTCCGTGGCGACAGCACTCATTCCTTTCTTGGAAAATGACGATGCGAACCGTGCGCTGATGGGTTCCAACATGCAGCGTCAGGCCGTTCCTCTTTTGACGACAGAAGCTCCTGCCGTAGGTACAGGTATGGAACCGAAGGCTGCAGTTGACTCCGGCGTATGTGTGGTGGCGAGGAAGTCGGGTACGATTGATTATGTATCTTCGAGACTCATTAAGATGACTTATGATGATGGGGAAAGAGATGAATATCGTCTGACGAAGTTCTCAAGAAGTAACCAGTCGAACTGTTATAACCAGAAGCCTATCGTATTGAAAGGTAATCATGTGGAAAAGGGTCAGGTAATTGCAGACGGACCGTCCACAGCAGATGGTGAGCTTGCTCTTGGTAAGAATCCGTTGATCGGATTTATGACATGGGAAGGCTATAATTACGAGGATGCGGTTCTTTTGAGCGAAAGACTCGTACAGGAAGATGTTTACACTTCTGTTCATATAGAAGAATACGAAGCGGAAGCCCGCGATACCAAGTTAGGACCGGAAGAAATCACAAGAGACGTTCCGGGTGTGGGTGACGATGCGTTAAAAGATTTAGATGACAGAGGAATTATTAGAATAGGTGCAGAAGTTCGTGCCGGAGATATTCTCGTCGGTAAAGTAACTCCTAAGGGAGAGACAGAGCTTACAGCGGAAGAAAGACTGCTTCGTGCAATTTTCGGTGAAAAGGCGAGAGAAGTAAGGGATACTTCATTGAAGGTACCTCACGGCGAGTATGGTATTGTTGTGGATGCGAAAGTATTTACAAGGGAAAATGGCGATGAGTTATCCCCTGGTGTTAATCAGGCGGTACGCATTTATATTGCGCAGAAAAGAAAGATTTCCGTAGGTGATAAGATGGCAGGACGTCACGGTAATAAGGGTGTCGTTTCTCGTGTGCTTCCGGTGGAAGATATGCCTTATCTGCCTAATGGGCGTCCTCTCGATATCGTACTGAATCCTCTCGGTGTGCCTTCTCGTATGAACATCGGACAGGTACTTGAGATTCACTTGTCTTTGGCAGCGAAGGCTCTTGGCTTCAACGTTGCTACGCCGGTATTCGACGGGGCAAACGAAATTGATATTATGGATACTCTCGACTTGGCTAACGACTATGTTAACCTGGAATGGGAAGATTTTGAGAAGAAATATCACGATGAATTGCTTCCGGAAGTGGTGGAATATTTATCCGAAAATAGAGATCACAGAGCTCTTTGGAAGGGCGTGCCTATTTCCAGAGATGGTAAGGTAAGGCTACGTGATGGACGTACAGGAGAATATTTTGACAGTTCAGTAACAATTGGACACATGCATTATCTGAAGCTTCACCACTTGGTAGATGATAAGATTCACGCCCGCTCCACAGGCCCTTACTCATTAGTAACGCAACAGCCTCTCGGCGGTAAAGCACAGTTCGGTGGACAGAGATTCGGAGAGATGGAAGTATGGGCGTTGGAGGCATATGGTGCTTCTTATACGCTTCAGGAAATCTTAACTGTAAAATCTGACGACGTTGTAGGACGTGTAAAGACTTACGAAGCGATTATTAAAGGTGATAACATTCCTGAGCCGGGTATCCCGGAATCCTTCAAGGTACTTTTGAAGGAGTTACAGTCCCTTGGACTCGATGTCCGTGTACTTCGCGAAGATCAGAGTGAAGTGGAGATTATGGAGACCATCGACTTTGGTGACACAGATTACCGTTATGAGATAGAAGGAGATTCCAGAAATTACGATTATGAAAAGGAATCCTTCGGCGTTATGGGATATCAGAAGCAGGAGTTCGATGAAAATAGCGGAGAGCTCGTAAGTTCCGATGAAGAAGAGATAGAAGAAGACCTTGAGATAGAAGAAGTGGAAGAAGCGGAGTTTGCAGAGTCTTTTGGTGAGTAGATTCATTGCCGAATGACATCAATTATTACTAATGGGTAGGAAGCGCTCGCGAGTGAGGAATGCCCGTTAATAATATAATATCTGGAAGGAGTACCAAGAATGGCAGAAGCAAAACAGGAAATGTATCAGCCGATGACGTTTGATGCGATTAAGATTGGTTTGGCATCACCGGATAAAATCAGAGAATGGTCAAGAGGAGAAGTGACGAAGCCGGAGACCATTAACTATAGAACCTTGAAACCTGAAAAAGAAGGTTTGTTCTGTGAGAAGATTTTCGGACCCAGCAAAGATTGGGAATGTCACTGCGGTAAATATAAGAAAATCAGATATAAGGGTGTTGTCTGCGATCGTTGTGGCGTAGAAGTGACAAAAGCCAGCGTGCGAAGAGAACGCATGGGACATATCGAACTGGCAGCGCCGGTATCCCATATCTGGTATTTTAAAGGAATTCCCAGTCGTATGGGTTTAATCCTCGATTTATCCCCCAGAGTTCTTGAAAAAGTATTGTATTTCGCTTCTTATATTGTAATCGATAGCGGGGACACTGATTTGGAATACAAACAAGTGTTGTCCGAAAGGGAATATCAGGATGCGAGAGAGACTTGGGGCAGTAGATTTCGTGTAGGAATGGGAGCTGAGGCGATTAAAGAATTGCTTCAGGCCATTGAGCTCGAGACAGAAGCTACAGAGTTAAAAGCTGGCTTAAAGGAATCTACCGGACAGAAAAGAGCAAGAATTATTAAAAGATTGGAAGTAGTGGAAGCGTTCAGAGAGTCCGGCAACAGACCGGAGTGGATGATTATGGATGCGGTTCCGGTAATTCCTCCGGATTTACGTCCTATGGTTCAGCTTGACGGCGGACGTTTCGCAACCTCTGACTTAAATGACTTATATAGAAGAATTATTAATAGAAACAATCGTCTTAAGAGACTTCTTGAACTCGGAGCTCCCGATATTATCGTGCGTAATGAGAAGAGAATGCTTCAGGAGGCGGTAGATGCTCTGATTGACAATGGCAGACGCGGACGTCCGGTAACAGGCCCCGGTAACAGAGCTTTGAAATCCTTGTCCGATATGTTAAAGGGTAAATCGGGACGCTTCCGTCAGAACTTGCTCGGAAAACGTGTTGACTACTCAGGACGGTCCGTTATCGTCGTAGGACCTGAACTTAAGATTTATCAGTGCGGTCTTCCGAAAGAGATGGCAATCGAGCTGTTTAAGCCTTTTGTTATGAAGGAATTGGTGGGAAGAGGCATTTCTCAGAACATCAAGAATGCGAAGAAACTTGTGGAAAGATTGGATGGTCAGGTTTGGGACGTTCTGGAAGAAGTAATCAAAGAGCATCCGGTTATGTTAAACCGTGCTCCTACTCTTCACAGACTGGGTATTCAGGCATTTGAGCCTATCCTCGTAGAAGGTAAGGCAATTAAGCTTCATCCTCTTGTATGTACTGCGTTTAACGCGGACTTCGACGGTGACCAGATGGCGGTACATCTTCCTCTTTCTGTAGAAGCACAGGCGGAATGTCGTTTCCTTCTGCTTTCGCCTAACAACCTCTTGAAACCTTCCGATGGCGGACCTGTTGCCGTTCCTTCTCAGGATATGGTGCTCGGTATTTACTACTTGACGCAGGAGAGAGCGGGTGTCACAGGAGAGGGCAAGTTTTATAAGAGTGTAAACGAAGCGATTCTCGCATATGAAAATGGATTCTGTACCTTACATTCAAGAATTCATGTAAAAGTATCCAAGAGAAATGAAAATGGTGAAGAAGTAAGCGGCTACGTAGAGTCCACCTTAGGACGCTTTCTGTTTAACGAAATCCTTCCTCAGGATCTTGGATTCGTAGATAGAACGTTAGCGGAGAACTTTTTAAAGCCGGAGATAGACTTCCATGTAGGCAAAAAGCAGTTAAAGCAGATCCTTGAAAAAGTTATCAATACACATGGTGCATCCAAGACAGCAGAGGTGCTCGACTTAATTAAGTCTACCGGATATAAATATTCCACGAAGGCAGCGATGACAGTTTCCGTTTCCGATATGACAGTACCGGAGCAGAAGCAGGAAATGTTAAATGAGGCACAAAGGACGGTAGATAAGATTTCCCAGAACTACAGACGTGGTTTGATTACGGAAGAAGAAAGATATCGTGCAGTTGTCGAAACTTGGAATGAGACCGATAAAGAGTTGACAGAAGTTCTGTTATCAGGACTTGATAAGTATAACAATATCTTCATGATGGCCGATTCCGGTGCCCGTGGTTCCAATCAGCAGATCAAACAGCTTGCTGGTATGCGTGGACTTATGGCTGATACGACAGGTAGAACGATCGAGCTTCCTATCAAATCGAATTTCCGTGAGGGATTGGACGTTTTGGAGTATTTCATGTCGGCTCACGGTGCCAGAAAAGGTCTGTCGGATACGGCGCTTCGTACGGCTGACTCCGGTTACCTTACAAGACGTATGGTTGACGTTTCACAGGAACTCATTATCCGCGAAGTGGATTGTTGCGAAGGCAAAGAAGAGATTCCGGGAATGGTCGTTAAGGCGTTCATGGATGGTAAAGAGACGATTGAAGGCTTGAAAGACAGAATCAACGGCAGATATGCTTGCGAAGATGTAAAAGATAGAGATGGTAATTTCATTGTAAAGAAAAACCATATGATTACACCTAGCCGTGCATCGAGAATTCTCGATATCGGTGTGGATGAAAAGGGAGAACCGATAGAAGCGGTGAAAATCCGTACGATTCTTACCTGTCGTTCCCATAACGGTATTTGTGCGAAGTGTTACGGTGCTAATATGGCTACCGGTGAAGCGGTACAGGTAGGCGAAGCGGTAGGTATTATTGCGGCACAGTCTATCGGTGAGCCGGGTACACAGCTTACGATGCGTACCTTCCATACCGGTGGTGTTGCGGGTGACGATATTACTCAGGGTCTTCCCCGTGTCGAGGAACTTTTCGAGGCGAGAAAGCCTAAGGGTCTTGCAATTATTGCGGAATTCGGCGGCATCGCGACAATTAAAGATACGAAGAAGAAGAGAGAAATCGTTATTACGAATGAAGAAACAGGGGAAACGAAGACTTACCTTATTCCTTACGGATCCAGAATTAAGATTCTTGACGGAACGGTATTGGAAGCCGGCGACGAGTTGACAGAAGGTAGCGTTAACCCCCATGACTTATTGAAGATTAAGGGTGTTCGTGCCGTTCAGGATTATATGCTGCGCGAAGTACAGCGCGTATACCGTTTACAAGGTGTTGATATCAGTGATAAGCATATTGAAGTCATTGTACGTCAGATGCTTAAGAAGATTCGCATTGAAAATAACGGAGATGCAGATTTCTTGCCGGGAACGCTAGTTGATATTCTCGAATACGAGGATATCAACGATAAGCTGATCGAGCAAGGCAAGGAGCCGGCGGATGGCAAGCAGGTAATGTTAGGTATTACCAAAGCAGCGCTTGCTACCAATTCTTTCTTATCGGCGGCATCTTTCCAGGAGACGACTAAGGTTCTTACCGAGGCGGCAATCAAAGGAAAAGTCGATCCTCTCATCGGCCTGAAAGAAAACGTTATTATCGGTAAGCTGATTCCGGCAGGAACCGGTATGAAGAGATATCGTAGTACGTCTCTCGATACGGATAATAATCTGCTCGATACCATTTCCTTTGATGAAGATGGAATGTTCGATGACGGAATGTCTTTAGGTGAATTATATATAGAAGAAGACAGTCTGCAGGAGATAGAAAGTTAAGCGTATAGAGCGATAACTCGATCACTTCGAATAAATTCAAAGAATTTAAAATAAGTTAAAAAAAATATATTGACAATGCATCTGCAAGCACTTATACTAACAAAGTGTGCATGTAGGTGCATTTTCTTTTTTTGTCATTTTACAAAAGAAAGAAAGCCTTGCCACAGAAGAAACTTATCAGTTTATACCACAGGAGGTGAAACAGAATGCCAACATTTAACCAGTTAGTAAGAAAAGGACGTCAGACATCAGAAAAGAAGTCAACAGCACCTGCTCTTCAGAAGAGCTATAACTCTCTTCATAAGAAAGCAATCGAGACTTCTTCTCCTCAGAAAAGAGGTGTTTGTACAGCTGTTAAGACAGCAACTCCTAAGAAACCTAACTCAGCCCTTAGAAAAATCGCCAGAGTACGTCTTTCTAACGGAATTGAAGTAACAAGCTATATTCCGGGAGAAGGCCACAACTTACAGGAGCATAGTGTTGTTCTTATAAGAGGCGGTAGAGTAAAGGACTTACCGGGTACAAGATATCATGTTATCAGAGGTACACTTGATACTGCGGGAGTCGCTAACAGAAGACAGGCTCGTTCCAAATACGGAGCTAAGAGACCTAAGGCTGGTAAATAATTAGGATTTTTGTACCACAACAGAACTAATTTGTGTTGGAATTCTGTAAGAAGCATGATTTATTCGTGTTATTGCGCTTCACTGCGTTAAAAATGCCTATTATTCAGGCCTATAGAAAACCGCACGAACACATTTGTAGGTGAGTACCGTTGAATTATCAATTCATTTATTAAAATTTTAATAAATGGAGACTAATAAGGAGGGAAGAATCGTGCCGCGTAAAGGACATATTCAAAAAAGAGATGTATTAGCAGACCCTTTATACGAAAATAAGGTAGTAACAAAGCTTATCAACAACATTATGTTGGATGGTAAGAGAGGTGTTGCTCAGAAAATCGTATATGGAGCGTTTGCGACAGTAGAACAAAAAGCAGGTAAGCCGGCTATTGAAGTTTTCGAGGAAGCTATGAACAATATTATGCCTGTACTCGAAGTAAAAGCAAGACGTATCGGTGGTGCTACTTACCAGGTTCCGATTGAGGTAAGAGCGGAGAGACGTCAGGCGTTAGCACTTCGTTGGTTAACATTGTATTCTCGTAAAAGAGGCGAGAAGACGATGCAGGAAAGATTAGCAAATGAAATCCTTGATGCTTCTAATAGCACAGGTGCATCCGTTAAGAAAAAAGAAGATATGCACAAAATGGCAGAGGCTAACAAAGCATTTGCTCATTATAGATTCTAAAGGAGGAATAACCCTTGGCTGGAAGAGAATATCCATTAGAGAGAACCAGAAATATCGGTATTATGGCTCATATTGATGCGGGTAAGACAACTTTGACTGAACGTATCTTATTCTATACCGGTGTTAATTATAAGCTTGGTGATACTCATGAAGGTACTGCTACCATGGACTGGATGGAACAGGAGCAGGAAAGAGGTATTACGATCACATCAGCCGCTACAACTTGTCACTGGACGTTGCAGGAAGCCGGGAAAGCAAAACCAGGCGCTCCGGAACATCGTATCAACATTATCGATACGCCAGGACACGTTGACTTTACAGTAGAAGTTGAACGTTCGCTTCGTGTACTCGATGGCGCTGTCGGCGTATTCTGTGCAAAAGGCGGCGTAGAGCCTCAATCTGAAAACGTATGGCGTCAGGCTGATACCTATAACGTACCGAGAATGGCATTTATTAATAAGATGGACATTTTAGGTGCAAACTTCTACGGAGCAGTAGACCAAATCAAAACAAGACTTGGTAAGAACACTATCTGTATCCAATTACCAATCGGTAAAGAAGATGATTTCAAAGGAATCATTGATTTGTTTGAAATGAAAGCATATATCTATAACGATGATAAGGGCGAGGACATTTCTGTCGGAGATATTCCGGACGACATGAAAGATGACGCAGAGCTCTATCGTGCAGAGTTAGTAGAAAAAATCTGCGAATTAGATGATGACTTGACAATGATGTATCTGGAAGGAGAAGAACCTTCCAATGAGCAGTTAAAAGCAGCTCTCAGAAAGGGAACCTGTGAATGTACAGCAATCCCTGTATGCTGTGGTACTGCTTACAGAAATAAAGGTGTTCAGAAGCTTCTTAACGCCGTACTTGAGTTTATGCCTTCACCGATAGATATTCCGGCGATTAAAGGTACGGACCTTGATGGCAATGAAGTGGAAAGACACTCTTCTGATGAAGAACCTTTCTCGGCACTCGCATTTAAGATTATGGCTGACCCGTTTGTAGGTAAGCTTGCATTCTTCAGAGTTTACTCCGGTACAATGAACTCCGGTTCTTACGTACTGAATGCGACAAAAGATAAAAAAGAACGCGTTGGACGTATCTTGCAGATGCATGCGAATAAAAGAGCGGAACTCGATAAAGTTTACTCCGGTGATATCGCTGCAGCAGTAGGATTTAAAGTAACAACGACAGGTGATACTATCTGTGATGAACAGCATCCTGTAATTCTTGAGTCCATGGAATTCCCTGAACCGGTTATCGAGCTCGCAATCGAGCCTAAGACGAAAGCAGGACAGGGTAAAATGGGTGAAGCTTTGGCAAAACTTGCAGAAGAAGATCCTACCTTCCGTGCACACACCAATGGAGAAACCGGACAGACGATTATCGCAGGTATGGGAGAGCTCCATCTTGAAATCATCGTAGACAGACTTCTTCGTGAGTTCAAGGTAGAAGCGAATGTAGGTGCTCCTCAGGTTTCCTACAAAGAGACGTTTACAAATGCTGTGGAACAGGATTACAAATATGCAAAACAGTCTGGTGGACGTGGACAGTACGGACATTGTAAGGTTAAATTTGCTCCTATGGATCCTAACGGTGAAGAAATCTTCAAGTTCGAGTCTACAGTTGTCGGCGGTGCTATTCCGAAGGAATACATTCCTGCTGTTGGCGCGGGTATTGAAGAAGCTTCTAAGGCCGGTATCCTTGGCGGATTCCCTGTACTCGGTGTACACGCTAATGTTTATGACGGTTCCTATCATGAAGTTGACTCCTCTGAAATGGCTTTCCATATTGCAGGTTCCATGGCATTCAAGGAAGCTATGAAGAAAGCGAACCCGGTATTGTTAGAGCCTATTATGAAGGTAGAAGTTACTATGCCTGAAGACTACATGGGAGATGTTATTGGTGATATCAACTCTCGTCGTGGACGTATTGAAGGTATGGATGACATCGGTGGAGGTAAGCTCGTAAGAGGTTATGTTCCCCTTGCTGAAATGTTCGGCTATGCTACTGACTTACGTTCCAAGACACAGGGACGCGGTAACTACTCTATGTTCTTCGAGAAATATGAGCAAGTACCGAAGAGTGTACAGGAAAAAGTCTTGGCAGCTAAGGCAAAATAAAGGTAACCGAACTGTTACACAAATTGTGCTTGAAAAACTCGGTGTTATTTAATATAATCAAAGATAACCGAGTTAATCGAAAAATATAAAATGATCTTCATAACAAATTAAAGGAGGACTTTAGAAATGGCTAAAGCTAAATTTGAAAGAAACAAACCCCATTGTAATATTGGAACCATCGGTCACGTTGACCATGGTAAAACAACTTTAACAGCAGCGATCACAAAGACACTGAATACAAGATTAGGTACAGGTCAGGCTGTTGCATTCGACATGATCGATAAGGCTCCGGAAGAAAGAGAACGTGGTATCACGATTTCTACTTCTCACGTTGAGTATGAATCTGAAAAAAGACACTACGCACACGTTGACTGCCCTGGCCATGCCGATTATGTAAAGAACATGATCACAGGTGCTGCTCAGATGGATGGTGCTATCCTCGTTGTTGCTGCTACTGACGGTGTTATGGCTCAGACAAAAGAGCATATCTTACTTTCCCGTCAGGTAGGCGTTCCTTATATCGTAGTATTCATGAACAAATGCGATATGGTTGATGACGCTGAGCTTCTTGAATTAGTAGAAATGGAAATCAGAGAATTATTGTCCGAGTATGAATTCCCGGGCGATGACACACCAGTTATTCAGGGTTCTGCTCTGAAAGCATTAGAAGATCCTAACAGCGAATGGGGCGACAAGATTCTTGAGCTTATGAAATCTGTTGACGAATATGTTCCGGACCCGGTACGTGACACAGATAAGCCTTTCCTTATGCCTGTCGAAGACGTATTCACAATCACAGGACGTGGTACAGTTGCTACAGGACGTGTTGAGCGTGGTACACTTCACATCAACGAAGAAGTTGAAGTTGTTGGTATTAAAGAAGAGACAAGAAAAACTGTTTGTACAGGTATCGAAATGTTCCGTAAGATGCTTGACGAAGCTTATGCTGGTGATAACATCGGTGCGCTTCTTCGTGGTATTCAGAGAACAGATATCGAAAGAGGTCAGGTTCTCTCCAAACCCGGTTCTGTAAAATGCCATAAGAAATTTACAGCTCAGGTTTACGTTTTGACAAAAGACGAAGGTGGACGTCATACTCCTTTCTTCAACAACTACAGACCTCAGTTCTATTTCAGAACAACTGATGTAACTGGCGTATGTGATTTACCGGAAGGTACAGAAATGTGCATGCCTGGTGATAACATTGAGATGACAATCGAATTGATTCATCCTATCGCTATGGAGCAGGGTCTTACTTTCGCTATCCGTGAAGGTGGACGTACGGTTGGTTCAGGCCGTGTTGCTACAATCATTGAGTAATCAATAATAAAATTAGATTTTATGGAGCTTTCCGAGATTTTCGGGAAGCTCCTTTTTCGTGGAAAACCCCGGTGTTAATGCCGCAGAATTCAAAGTAATATTAAAAAATAAATAAAGTGCGCACATTTGATATGATTCTAACGTTAAACATTATGAAAGGAGGTTTTAAGCGAGTTCATGGACATAGAGGAACAATATGACAAAATTTATCGATATTGCTACTTCAAATTACGGGAGCAAAATGTAGCGGAAGATATTACGCAACAAACCTTCTTGCTTTTTATTGAAAGCGATACATATAGGAATACAGGACAGGAATTGCAGTATCTGTATACAATAGCCCGAAATCTTTGTATCGACGAATATAGGAAGATGGTTTGGGAGTGTTTGCCTGAAGAAATTGAAGAACATGGTGAGGAAGAAAAATTGGTCACTTCGATAGCAGTAAAGGCGGCACTGGCTGAATTAAAGGAGGAGGAACGGGAATTGGTACTCTTAAGATATGTAAATGAGGTCCCGGTGTCTATTATCAGTAAATTATTGGGAATATCGAGATTTGCAGTTTATCGTAGGACAAGGGAGGTTTTGAAAGTACTTCGAAATAAACTCAGGAAGGAGGACTTTTTATGAAAACTAAAATGAAGAAAGCATTAAAAGATGCGTTTGAAGTCCCAAAGCCGCAGAATAAGCAGGCATTTATGAGGAATATAAAGCAGCCGGAGATGAGTTATTCTCGGTTTGTATTAGTTCAGGCCTCCTATATAAGGAAATGGGTATGGGGATTATCATTTGTGATATTTACAGTAGCTTTAGTCGGCGGCAGCTTTATGAAAATAAATGTAATGTGGCTGTTATCGGCAATGGTACCGTATTTGGCAGTATCTTTCATTGGAGAAAGTATCCGCTCAGAAATTCATGGTATGGCAGAATTAGAAATGGCTTCAAGATTTTCATTAAAAAGTGTAGTATTGGCCCGTATGGGAATTCTGGGAGTGTCCAATTTGGGACTATTATGCTTACTTGCAGCGTTGGGACATATGGATGAAATCCATACGATATTTCAGACAGGGGTGTATCTGTCGGTATCATATCTTCTGACTGCTGCGGGAGGCTTATATATTGTTCGTAAAATTCACGGAAAAGAATCTGCCTATTTGAGCATGGGATTTGCAGTCATTATTAGCTTGCTCCCTATGATTAACAGATATATGGAAGCTTTTTTTTATCAGCAAAGATTATTTGGATGGTGGATTTTTGCATTTATTGTGCTTTTATTTATAGCTATATCTGAATTTCAAAAAATGATAGAAAGAACGGAGGAACTTACATGGAACTTATCATAGACAGATTATCAAAGCAATATGGAAGTAAGATTGCAGTAGACAGGATCTCACTTGGATTAAAAGCGGGGGTATATGGATTACTCGGTGCAAATGGCGCCGGAAAAACCACATTGATGCGGCTGCTGTGTGGTATTTTAAAACCCACTAGCGGAAGTATTTCAATGGACGGATCTGATGTTTCCACCGAGGAATACCGATCTAAGCTAGGATATCTTCCGCAGGATTTTGGATATTATCCCAATTTTACAGGAGAAGATTTCCTGTTATATATGGCGGCTTTGAAAGGACTGAATAAGTTGCAGGCAAAGAGAAGGACGGCGGAATTACTAAAAGTAGTTGCATTACAAGATGTGGGTAAAAAGAAGATAAAAACTTATTCAGGAGGTATGAAACAACGGTTGGGAATAGCACAGGCGTTGCTGGGGAATCCGAGGTTATTGATTTTAGATGAGCCAACCACGGGGCTCGATCCCAAGGAACGGGCAAGATTCAGGAATTTGATTGCAGAACTGGGGAAAGATAATATTGTTTTTTTGTCCACACATGTGGTATCGGATATTGAGCATATTGCGGATACTATTTTAATAATGAAAGACGGAGAGCTTATCTATCAGGGAAAAAGGGAGGAACAGCAAGGAGGTTTGGAGCAGTTCTATTTAAAGCAGTTTGAGGAGGGGAATCATGACTAACTTTACGATGTTGTACAAATATGAATTAAAAAAGATATTGCGGCGAAAAATTGTGTGGGTGTCTACTGCAATTATACTTATTATTATTGCTTTTACGATTGCAGCCTCTCTTTTGGGAACTTGCTATGCAGATGGAGTGGAAATAGATACGAACTATCACATGTTTCATGTAGATAAAGAGTATCAGCAAAGCCTGGATGGCAGAGTGATAGATCAGGCTTTGCTCGAAGAGATGAAAGCAGGATATGACAAAATACCTTCTGGCACGGAAAAATATACTTTAATGAAAGAGTACCAAATATATGCCCGCCCGTATAGCGCCATATTTAATTTTGTCAGAAGCACAACGGGTATGGATGTCTCTGAAACAATGCAATGGACTGCAGACGAGCAGGATATGTATGCAAAGCGGCAAGCCATGATGGAAAGAAAATGGGATAGCTATTTGTTATCGCAAAGAGAAAAAGACTTTTGGAAAGAGCAGGAAATGAAAATTGAATGGCCATTGAAGTTCCGATATAAGGAAGGATATTGGCAGCTTTTTGATTGCTTAAGTACAATAGGATTGATGTCTCTTTTTGCAATTACAATCAGCCTTTCCGGTGTATTCCCGGAAGAACATACAAGAAAAACGGATCAGTTGATTCTAAGCAGCAGATTTGGAAAGAAGGATATTTATTGGATAAAATTGCTTGCCGGAATAAGCTTTACACTTATGATATCGCTTCTATTTACGATGGTATCATTCGGAATATCCTTTGCGCTGTACGGGATGGAAGGTTTTTCATCAGCATTTCAGTTAATGTGGGCGGATTATTCTTACCCGATTAGTGTGGGAGAAGCAATCTTTATTTCTTATGGTATGATGGTGGCGGCCTGTATTATAACAGGTGTGTTCGTCATGGTTCTGTCCGAACTGTTGCGCAACAGTATTGGTACACTTGCATTGGTAATGGGTATGATTATATTGTCCATGTTCCTCAACATACCGGTGCAATACCGTGTGATATCACAACTATGGAGTTATCTTCCCGGTGAATTTATTGCGGTATGGAGTATTTTTAATCCGCAAGCTGTATCGGTATTTGGAAAAATCTGCGTATCATGGCAAGTTGTCCCCGTAATATATTTGCTTATTAGCGGAGTGATTTCCTTTATGGGAAAAAAGATATATATGGATTATCAATATGAATGAATCTAAGATTTTCTGCATTCATGAAAAATAGGGGAAGAATGTTGACGAAGAAGTACGGGTATGGCATTATAATATAGAAAAGGCAAGTGAAGGTACTGAACAGTTACAGATATTATAAGTATTCGATATAGAGGATATGTAAGAAAGAGAGGGATTGTTTATGAGATTAGTGACACGTTCTGATTTTGATGGACTGGCATGCGGAGCATTACTAAAAGAAGCAGGGATTATCGATCACTGGTCGTTTGCACATCCGAAGGATTTGCAGGATGGCCTGGTGGACATTACGGAGGATGACTGTCTGGCGAATGTACCTTTTGTAGAAGGATGCGGATTATGGTTCGATCATCACTCTAGTGAATTTGAAAGAAATCAGTTAGAGGGAAAATATAAAGGAGAGAGCCGTATGGCACCTTCCTGTGCCCGCATTATTTACGAATACTATGGAGGCAAGGAGAGATTCCCTCAATTTGATGAGATGATGGAAGCTGTGGACAAAGTGGACTCAGGCAACCTGACTATTGATGAAATACAGAATCCGAAGGGTTGGATTCTAATTGGTTTTCTTATGGATCCCAGAACAGGGCTCGGAAGATGGAGGAACTTTACTATTTCCAACTATCAGTTGATGGAGAAACTGATCGATGCTTGCCGTACGATGACTACGGAACAGATTTTGGATCTTTGTGATGTACAAGAAAGAGTCGATACTTATTTCGAACAGGCTGAGAAGTTCGAAGAAATGGTAAAAAAACATACGAGAGTGGAAAAGGATGTTATTATTTCAGATTTAAGAGATGTAGATCCTATTTACTCCGGGAATCGATTTATGATATACAGTATGTATCCTGAGCAAAATATTTCCGCTTGGATCGTTAAAGGAAAAGGGAACCAAGGTTGTTCGGTAGCAGTCGGTTACAGCATTCTTAACAAGACATCCAAAGTTAACGTAGGAAGTCTTATGTTGAAGTATGGCGGAGGGGGCCATAAGGCGGTAGGAACTTGTCAGTTTAAAGAAGAGGAAGTGGCAGAAAAGCTTCCGAAGCTTCTGGACGAGCTTGTTAATTACAAAGAATAGAAGCAATGGTGCCATATGAAAAAGGAACGCGAAAGCACGCCCTGTTTTATATGGCACTTTTAAAGGGGAGGAGAAATACCATATGAGAGATGTTAGGAGCCTTAAGGTTTATGAATATATTAACAGTTGAAAATATAGTAAAGTCGTTCGGTGAACGGAAACTTTTCGATCAGGCCTCATTTTATTTGCAGGAGGGGGAAAAGGTAGGTGTTATTGGAATCAATGGAACGGGTAAGTCTACCTTATTGAAGATGATGGCAGGCCTTGAGGAACCCGATGAGGGAAAAGTGATAAGGGCCAACCATGTAATTTGTACTTATCTTCCTCAGCATCCTGATTTTGGAGGAGAGGAGACCGTCTTACAAGCGGTATTAAGTGGATATGATAAAATATCGGAGGATCGAAGCGCCCATGATGAAATGTGGAACAGGGAAAGCGATGCTAAGGCGATGTTAACACAAATAGGAGTTAGCGATTTCGCCGCAAGATGCAACACCCTTTCAGGCGGACAGAGAAAAAGGCTTGCATTAGCAGCGGCGTTGCTCTCTCCTGCGGATATTCTTATTCTGGATGAACCGACGAACCATTTGGATAATGAGATGTCGGATTGGTTGGAGGAGATGCTCAAGAAACGAAGCGGTGCCATTATTATGGTAACTCATGACCGGTATTTTCTTGACAGCGTATCGAATCGGATCGTGGAAATAGATAAAGGGCAGATTTATTCCTATCAGGCGAATTACTCCGGTTTTCTCGAGTTAAAGGCGATGCGGGAAGAGGAACTACTTGCCAGTGAGCGGAAAAGGCAATCGATTCTGCGTACGGAGTTGGAGTGGGTAAAGCGCGGGGCAAGAGCGCGCTCTACCAAGCAAAAGGCGAGGCTGGAACGCTATGAGGAACTGAAACAGGCAGAAGCGCCAATAGCTGACGGAAAGGTAGAGATGAGCTCGGCAGCTTCAAGACTGGGGAAAACAACGGTGGAGATTAAGAATATCTCCAAGCGATACGGAGAGAAAGTGTTAATTGATGACTTTTCCTATGTGTTTTTGAAAGAAGACAGAATTGGTTTTATCGGAGCCAACGGCTGCGGGAAAACAACTCTTATGAAAATCCTTACCGGAAGTGTGGAACCTGACACCGGCAGCCTTGAGGTCGGACAGACTGTTAAGGTCGGTTATTATGCGCAAGAACTGAGTATTTCAGAGATGTCGCCGGAAAGAAGGGTTATTGATTATATTAGGGATGTTGCGGAATATATATCGACTGCGGACGGAACGATTACGGCATCCCAGATGCTGGAACGATTTTTATTTTTTGGCAGTGAGCAGTATACCTTGATAGGCAAGCTCTCAGGTGGGGAGAAGCGCAGGCTGAATCTGTTAAAAGTATTAATGGGGGCTCCCAATGTATTGATTCTGGATGAGCCTACGAACGATTTGGATATTACTACGCTCACCGTGCTGGAAGATTATCTGGATCGTTTCCCCGGAATCGTAATTACCGTTTCCCATGATCGTTACTTTTTAGATCGTACAATACGGAGGATTTTTGCCTTCGAAGAAGGTGGGAAGCTGCGTCAATACGAAGGGGGATATACCGATTATGCCGGAAAGAAAGAAGCGCTAAGGGCTATCGGAGATGGAGAAGATGGGCTGGGGGAAAGCCAAGGGAGAAGACAATCAGCTTCGCCTATGAAATCAGGGGAAAAAGAAGAAAAACGAAATTGGAAGTCCCCCTCTGCTAAGCTTAAGTTCACTTATAAGGAACAAAAGGATTATGAAACGATTGAAGGTGAGATCGCGCATCTGGAGGAACATTTGGAGCATTTGGACAAAGAGATTATTCGTGCATCCACAGACTTCATTAAATTGAATGAACTGACGAAGGAAAAAGAGGAAACGGAACATGCTCTGGAAGAGAAGATGGAACGATGGATGTATCTGGAAGAGTTGAAGGGGAGAATAGACGGCCAATAGGTGTCGTGGGAAAGTATGAAAAATAGATTAGAAGATATTGGGAGGCGTATTGCTTCCGATTTATGGGATTACAAAGTAGTAATACTCATCTTTCTTGCATATTATATTTTCATGCATGTAGTATTTCATGCATTTTGTCCGCTTGTACTTACGACAGGTTTTCCTTGTGCGGGCTGTGGAATGACACGGGCAATTTTCTTTTTGCTTACAGGTCAATTCGCCCGTTCCTTTCGGCTGAGCCCAATGGCTTTTCCTGTTCTTTCCTTTCTTCTGTATTGCGGTGTTTACCGGTATGTACTTGGAAGGAAGATAAAAGGTTTTTATATTGGGATGATCGTTCTGGTAGCGGCACTGTTAATTGTCTATGTTTACCGAATGTATACGATATTTCCTAACAGACCGCCGTATGTTTATACGAGGGGGAATTTTCTCGAAAGCCACATACCTTATTACAGGGAATTCTTGCGCAGGTTATTAGGGATATGATAATATAATGATACCAGGGTCAAAAAGTCATGTGTTTCATGCTCGCATGAAAAGACATGACTTTGGGGCCCGCAAAATATGAGAAAGCAGCCCGAATAGGGCGGATTTCGAATATTGTACCCTAACTTAAGTTAGGGTTGGGATTACGAGAGCACAAAGTGCGTAGTAATCCGTAGGTATCATAGGGGTAAATATCTTTTGCCCCCAACATCATATAATAAAAGAATGAGCTTAAGAAAATGAGGGAGGAAAAGAAATTGGATAATAACATGTACGAAAACGGGGAAGGACAGCAGCAAAATGGAACCTTCACCGGCATGGAACCGGAGCCGGGTTTCCAGGAAGGGTATGAAAGACGGGAGAAATATGAAGGACAGAGTCCGGAATACGGATATGAATACGGACAGCCGGGTGGCCATCCGTATGAAGGGCAGGGATATCAATATCCACAGCAGGGAGGTTATCAGCCGGAATTAGAAGAGCCGGTGAGTCTGGGAGAATGGTTGATCGCTTTGTTACTCATTACGTTTGTTCCCTGTGTTAACATTGTATTGATGTTCGTATGGGCTTTCAGCAAGAAAGAGAAGAAGAGCAAGTCCAATTTCTTCAAGGCACAGCTTATTATATCCGGTGTGATGCTTGTGCTTTATATCATAATTGCGCTGTTTGCAGTTATGTTATTCGCAATGGGAGAAGTCCCTTACTACTATTAATAAGTTACTATTATTTCACAATCAGAGAGTCTTTTGCCATCTTCCGGAAGCGCCGCAGGGAAGAACGAGATTGCTTTTTGTGACAGGAAGACCGATTTCTTCGGCTGTTACATATCCACCGAATTTGGAAGAAACCGTAAGATTTATCATATAAGATAATACCGCAGGCTGAAGTCCGGTCGTATAGGAGTTAATTAAATAAAATAAAGGATCCTCAGAGAGTATTTTCGTTGTCAATTCGACAAATGGGAAAATACTCTCTTCTATTTTCCATATTTCGCCTTTGGGACCGCGTCCATAAGAAGGAGGATCCATAATAATAGCATCATAAGTGTTGCCCCGGCGTATTTCCCGCTCTACGAATTTGACACAGTCATCCACAAGCCAGCGAATAGGTGCATCGGCAAGGCCGGAAGCAGCAGCGTTTTCTTTTGCCCAATTCACCATTCCCTTGGATGCATCCACGTGGGTGACCTGAGCACCGGCTTTGGCAGCAGAAAGTGTTGCACCCCCGGTATAGGCGAATAGATTCAATACGCGTACCGGACGCTTGGCCTGTTTAATAAGGTTAGAGAACCAGTCCCAATTGGTGGCTTGCTCCGGGAAGATACCGGTATGTTTGAAGCTAAATGGCTTTAAGTGGAAGGTAAGATCCCGGTATTCTATACTCCATTCATTAGGAAGATTGAAAAATTCCCATTCTCCCCCGCCTTTTGCACTGCGGTGATAATGTCCGTTTTTCTTTTTCCAGCCGGTGTGTTTCTTTTCTGTATTCCATATTACTTGAGGATCCGGGCGAATAAGCAGGTAATCACCCCACCGTTCCAGCTTTTCGCCGAGGGAGGTATCCAGCACTTCATAATCGTTCCATTGGTCTGCAATCCACATATCGTTAACTCCTAAAATCTTTTCTTTTAAATATACACCAACGGGAATTCTTTGGCAACTGCTTTGAAATCACCCTCTTTGGGGGGAGTAAGCAATGGTTACTGTTCACAGGTATTATTCCGCGAAGTCTGAATCGCTTTCTATGCGATTTTGCGAGTGCTTCGGGCGCCAAATTGCATGTTCTTTATGCAATTTGTGTGATATTGTTGCTGTGAACACTATAGGTGTGAACAGTAATAAACAATGTTTTATTCAAGGAAGGTTTCAGGTGAACAATAATATACAAAAAAGGGCAACATAAGAAATGGTAAGAAAGCTCGTTATTGTGTATGATTTACTTAAGAAATTGATAGAGAAACAGTTGTATATGCACAATGTACAAAGCAATTTCAGACTTGAAGATAAGACAAACGAGAGGAGAGATAAGATGTCAGAGGTATCTGCTGCGAAGAGGAGGACACATACAACGGTTTCGGCAAGAAGAAAAAAGACATTCATGCTACTTACTATGGTGGCACCCGGAGCTATTTGGTTGATTCTGATTCGATATTTGCCAATGTTCGGCATCATAATGGCATTTCAAGATTATAAGATTTATACGAAAGCGCCATCGTTAGTAAATAATATTATGCATAGTAAGCTTGTGGGGTTGAAGAATTTTAAATTCCTCTTTACTACGAAAGATTCCTGGATCATGATTAAGAACACCCTTGGATACAATATTATTTTTATTATTCTGGGTTTAATTATTTCCGTAACTTTTGCAATTTTACTCAATGAGGTAACCAAAAAGTTTGTTGCAAAAACCTATCAGACATTAATGTTTTTTCCCTATTTCTTAAGCTGGGTAGTTGCAAGTTATTTTTTACAGGCATTCATAGATCCGACCAACGGTCTTTTGACCCGCGCGATGGTAGGGTGGGGGATGAAGCCGATAGATTTTTATAATACTACTTCCCCATGGCCTTACATATTGGTTGTTGCTCACATTTGGAAAAACACCGGTTATTCGGTTGTCTTATATCTGGCAGCCATTACAGGTATTGATGGGTCGCAATATGAAGCGGCAAGCATCGACGGCGCATCGAAATTACAACAGGTACTTTATGTAACATTACCTCATTTAAAAACGATGATCATTATACTCTTCATACTAGCTGTAGGTAAAATTTTCAATGCTGACTTCGGCCTGTTCTATCAACTGCCGATGAATTCCGGTCCTCTGATGTCGGTAACACAGGTAATCGATACCTATGTATACCGGGCGATGATGGCAACTCAGAATTACAGCATGACTACGGCGGCAGGACTTGTACAGAATATTGTAGGTTTCGTATGTATTATGGTTGCGAACGGCATTGTTAACAAATTTGACAAGGACAGCAGCTTGTTCTAAATGGAGGGAATAAAAGTGAAAAGTATGCAAATGGCTTTACGCCGGAAGAAACGACCTTTTAATGCGGTAGGCATTCCGGCAGAAATTATAATCAACATTATTATGTTCTTGTTTTGCGCGGCCTGTGTTATTCCATTTATTTTCGTTGTGATTATTTCCTTCACGACAGAGGAGAGTATCAGGCAGATAGGATATTCCTTTGTACCGATTTCCTGGGGATTGGAAGCTTATAAATATGTCATGAAGCTGGGCGATCAGTTGTGGATATCTTATTTTAACAGTTTTTTCATTACTATAGTGGGTACGGTGCTTAGTGTATTGATTTGTATTCTTTATTCTTATGCGTTGTTCCGCAGGGATTTCAAATACAGAAGCTTCTTTTCTTTCTTCAGCTTCTTCACCATGTTATTCGGCGGCGGTTTGGTTCCTACTTATATGGTATGTAAGCAAATGCTTGGATTAAGCGATAACTATGCGGCCTTAATCGTACCGCTTTTGGTCAATCCATTCAATATAATCGTTATGAGGACATTCTTCCAGAGTTCCGTTCCGGAGGAATTGATCGAAGCTGCAGCCATCGATGGCAGCGGTGAGTATAATACCTTATTCAAGATTATTGTACCGATTGCCAAGCCGGGTATTGCGACCATTGCTTTGCTGAATGCTCTCGCTTTTTGGAACGAATGGTTCATAGCTCTCTTGTATGTTAGAGAGAGAGCAAAGATTCCGCTTCAATATTTGCTTATGCAAATGCAGCGTAATGTGGAATATTTGGCCAAGAATAGCGCCAATATGGGTTCGGATGCGGTAGCGGCAGCGAGTAAACTGCCATCACAGAGTCTTAGAATGGCACTGGTTGTATTGGTCGTAGTTCCCATCGCTTTTGCATACCCGTTCTTTCAAAGATATATTATTGCAGGCCTTACGATAGGATCCGTAAAAGGCTGATACATTAATCAGGTAGGTTCGGCAGATTGCCGCTTACATAAAAACTATTAATTATTATAGGGAGGTAAACATGAAGAAAAGAGTATTATCCATCATGCTTTGCATCGCGATGACAGCTACAATGTTAGTTGGATGCGGCGGCGCAGGAAGCACAGAAACAACAACAGATGTTACAGAAACAACAGAAGAAGCACCCGCTACGGAAGACGCAGCAGAGGCACCGGCAGAAGATACTGCCGCAGCAGAGTTAGATATCTCTGAACCGGTTACATTGAAATGGTATCTTCACGGAAGTACCGTGAATGATGACAAAGCAGTTATGGAAAAAGTAAACGAATATCTCGGCGAGAAGCTGAATGTTACTCTTCAGCCTATCTGGGGAACATGGGGCGATTTCGATGAAGGCGCTACGCTTGCGATCAACGGCGGCGATGATGTGGATATTTACTTCACATGTTCATGGACCACAAATGAGTACAACTCCTTTGCTAAAAAAGGTGCATGGGTACGTCTTGATGATCCTGAAAACAACCTGCTTGAAAAATATGGCAGTGACATCTGGAATGGACTTCCTGAAGTATTGAAGACAGGTGCTGCAATCGATGGTTCTGACGGATATGGCGTATATGGTCTTCCGGGCTTCAAAGATTTCGGAACACAGAACACATGGGATATTAACGTAACCTTACTTGAAAAATATGGCTATACCTTAGACGATATCAAGAATACAGACTATTATGGATTTGGTGAAATCTTAAAGACTGTAAAAGAAGGAGAAGGTCCTGATTTCTATCCTCTTCTTGTTGAAGGTGCTGTACTTGAAAGAATGGTAAATAACTCCATTATCGTAAACGGTGATGCGGGAAGCCTTAACGTATTATCTTATTACATCGATCCTACGGACGTTTCCAAAGATCTCGGAAGCAAGATTGTAAACAAATTTGCTACAGATGAATATAAGAAATTCGTAGAAAAAACTCGTGAATACTATGAAGCAGGATACATTGATCCCGGCTGTGCAATCAAACAGACAGCAAATGATCTTCGTACTTCCAAACAGTTATCAGGTTCTTACTTAATCGGTACACAGTCTTATGCATTAGGATATGAAATAGAGGCAAGTGCAGCACGTGGAATCGAAGTTGCATTCGTTCCTTGCACACCTCCTTACGTAGATAAAACATCTACACAGGGCGCTTTAATGGCTATCTCCACAGCATCTAAGAATCCTGAAAGAGCAATGGCATTCCTTAACCTGTTAAACACAGATCCGTACTTAATGACATTATTAGAGTATGGTGTAGAAGGAATTCACTATGACTTGAACGCAGACGGTCTTGTAGTATTCAACACAGCAGAACGCGACAACTATCAGCCTTGGAGAAACGGTATGGGTAACATCACCCTGCTTCCTCCTCAGGAAGGTGAAGGAAAAGACTTCTTTACTAACGTATTCATTCCTTATTATGAAAGCGCAAAAGCAATTCCTGCATTCGGTTATCAGTTTGATTCTGCAAGTGTAGAGACAGAGCTTGCGACTCTTGCAAACGTAGGTGAAGAATATGCATTGGCACTTAGCGTTGGAGCTATTGATCCTGCTACAGCACTTCCTGAATTCCTTGAGAAATTAGATGCAGCTGGAATCAACACAGTATTAGATGAAGCAAACGCACAGTTGGAAGCTTACTTTGCAAACGCTCAGTAATTCTTGTAAAGTGTAGTGTATAACCAGAAATAAAATTACCGCAGCATAACGATATTGGTTATGCTGCGGTTTCTTTAATTAAACAATAAATAAAATATAAATATTAAAGCCAGGAGATAGGAAATCCATCTCTTGGCTTTAGTAATTTTCAACTTAGAAATAATGAGCGATAAATACCGGTTTTTGATAAAAGATTTTAGAAAGTATATCCATAGGACAGTTATCACTTAATTTTATATTTTCCCAGAAGGGGATGGAAGAGGTATCATATCCTCCTGCAATCAACGCGGAGAAAGCAGATATAGGGAGTGAAATATGTGCCTCTTTATCCACATCTTGGATTTGAGAGATATCGGTGCATCTTCCATTCTGGAAGGTAACGGTAAATATACCGTTATTTTGTTGAATAAAAGGATCTGTAATCGCAATTGATAGTTCCCCATCGCCGATATAACTGGCGTCTTTAAGTACCCTGTTCACGTCAACGACACGAACCATTCCAAGAGGCAGTCGCTCGCAGCCGACAGCACCCATAGACCATTCCGGCATCATTTGTTCCAAGCCTAAATCGGAAGGAAGTGTGAAGGTAATATGTCGGTAATCGGTTGCGAATCCCTTAACTAGTGTGAGAAGCCCTTGCAGTCCTTCCTTATTAATATAGAAGAAACGTGAACATTCAATCCAGCGTTGTTCGGGGGCGGTATGACATTTAAAGGTAACATACGACAGAGGCTGGCCTTCTTCGGATCGATATATATAGGTAAACGTCTGATCTTTATAAGGATTCGCGGAACGAATGAAGTCATAATCATAAGAGGTTTCTTCTACCATCATATTATATTTTTCCAGCCATGTTCTGTAGATAGAAGGAATATCTGCTCCGGCTCTATCTTTTGTAGTCTCATCCAGGAGATAACAAGAGCCTGTAATGGGGAAAGAAGGAATATGAGGCAGTGCAATGCGGTACTTGTGGCTTTTACAGAACATCTCATAGCCGAACTTCCGGTAATATGCGGTGGAGAAGGGATACAAAAAGGAGAATGCTATGCCTTGCTCATACATATAAGGAAGTGCGGCTTCAAAGCATGCACGTATGCCTCCTCGTTTTCTGTATTGAGGAAGGGTAGCGACACCACCGATACCGGCCATTTTTTCCGTGTGGGAATCAAAACGTATTTCAAAAGGCTGTACAATAAAACACCCCATCATAGTCTTATCATCATCTTCGAAAGCTGCAAATCGCTCCAGGCAGTATTCTTCCTCTCTGCTTTTGGGATTTCCTATATAATTATTATACAGTTCCAAGGGAGTTTCTTCCTTGTGATAAGAAGAATCAAAAGAAATGGAGAACAATTGCTCCGTACGTTTTACTTCTTCCGGTTTTATTTTTCGTATAATCAAGACAATACCTCCATGAACAGTTTTAATAGTTTACTTTTATTATATAACATTCTATAATACAGAAAAGATATTTTCTTGTGAAAAATAGGATAAAATGGCGATTTTTAAATATTTGAAAAAAATTTTAAAAAATATAAAAAAACACTTGAAACATAAGAAAACATCGTGTATACTACTTATTGCTGTGGCATGATAGCTGTGAAGCGTGAGGTTGCTGCTTTCGGGCAGGTTTTCCGTGGAGCGAATGTCAAGAAGCCGAAAGATACGGCTTAAGGAAACTGACGACAAGTCACTGTACAAACAATATGGTCTACGAGGAAGAATTCTTCCAACAGCAACGTAGAAACGAAGTGTGAAAGATTCGGAGTATGAAATACTTCTGGACACACACGGGAGAGTGTACAGTCACCGCTTGTCGTACTTAAGAATTAAAAAGTGCGAAAAGGAGGCGACTTTTTTTATGGCAAGTCAAGTAATGAGAATTACACTAAAAGCTTATGATCATCACCTTGTTGATGCATCTGCCAAAAAAATCATCGAAACAGTTAAGAAGAACGGATCACAGGTGAGCGGACCGGTACCCCTTCCTACAAAAAAGGAAGTAGTTACTATTCTTAGAGCGGTTCACAAGTACAAAGATTCCAGAGAGCAGTTCGAGCAGAGAACTCATAAGAGACTGATCGATATCATTACACCGACACCGAAGACAGTTGATGCTTTGCAGAGACTCGAGATGCCGGCTGGTGTTTACATCGACATCAAGATGAAAAATAAATAATTCAAATGATTTTTTCATCAGACAGAACAAATAAGACCCCTACTAGTATGCAAAGTTTCGATAAGAGACTAGGCCGCTGTAGAATAAAGAGGAGGTAGGAAATGAAAAAAGCTATTTTAGCTACGAAAGTCGGAATGACTCAAATCTTCGATGAAAATGGTTCCCTGATTCCTGTAACAGTGCTTCAGGCAGGACCTTGTGTTATAACACAGGTTAAAACGCAGGAAAATGATGGTTACAAAGCAGTACAGGTTGGATTTGTTGATAAGAAAGATAAAATCATCAACAAAGACAAAGGCGGTAAAAAAGAAGTGGTTCACAGACATGGCGTGAACAAGGCATTAAAAGGCCACTTTGATAAGGCTGGAGTTTCCGGTAAAAGATATGTGAGAGAATTCAGATTTGAGAATTCTGAAGAATACACACTTGGCGGCGAAATCAAAGCAGATATTTTTGCGGTAGGAGATAAAGTAGATACTTCTGCAATCTCTAAAGGTAAAGGCTTCCAGGGCGCGATCAAGAGACACGGACACCACAGAGGACCTATGACACATGGTTCCAAGTTCCACCGTCACCATGGTTCCAACGGTGCAGCTTCCAATCCGAGCCGCGTGTTCAAAGGAAAGAAAATGCCTGGACATATGGGTTGCGTGAAAGTTACGGTTCAGAATCTTGAAATAGTAAGAGTAGATGTGGAAAAGAATCTGCTTTTAGTAAAAGGTGCAGTTCCGGGACCTAAGAAAGCTCTAGTTACAATAAAAGAAACCGTTAAGGTAGAAGCATAAGCCTTAGGCGGGTGAAAGGAGGACCATTCAGATGGCAAACGTATCTGTTTATAATATGGAAGGCAAAGAAGTTGGTAAAATCGACTTAAACGATGCGGTATTTGGCGTTCAGGTGAATGAACACTTGGTACACATGGCAGTCGTACAGCAGCTTGCAAATAATCGTCAGGGAACACAGAAAGCAAAAACTCGTGCAGAAGTTTCCGGTGGCGGAAGAAAACCTTGGAGACAGAAGGGAACGGGTCATGCAAGACAGGGTTCCACAAGATCTCCTCAGTGGACGGGAGGCGGTGTAGTATTCGCTCCAGTTCCCAGAGACTATTCTTTCAAAATGAATAAGAAGGAAAAACAGGCGGCTCTTAAATCTGCTCTTTCAAGCAGAGTACAGGGCAATAAATTAATCGTTGTTGACGAGTTGAAATTTGATGCGATCAAGACAAAGGATTTCAAGAAAGTTCTCGACAACCTGAATGTAAACAAGGCTTTAGTTGTTACAGGAACAATCGATAACAATGTAATCAGCTCTGCAAGAAACCTTCCGACTGTTGCAACATCTTATGTAGCAATCGAAGCGGCTGGTGAAGCTAAGGAAATTAAAAGCACAATTAATGTTTATGACATTATGAAATATGGCACCGTAGTTTTAACAAAAGAAGCGGTAGCTAACATTGAGGAGGTGTACGCATAATGGCAGCAATTCAATATTATGATGTTATCCTCAAACCGGTTATAACGGAAAAGAGTATGGCTGGTATGAGCGAAAAGAAATACACGTTTTTGGTTCATACAGAAGCGAACAAAACGCAGATTAAAGAAGCTGTTGAAAAAATGTTCGAAGGAACAAAAGTAAAAAAAGTTAACACGATGAATATGGATGGCAAGACAAAAAGACGCGGTAACACCTATGGTAAAACTGCTAAAACTAAAAAAGCTATCGTTCAGTTAACACAGGACAGCAAAGATATCGAAATTTTCTCAGGACTGTAAGAAGCGGTTTTGAGATAATTTGAAAAATAACACATGAGTAACGCATGTAAGAAGTTGTAAACAAGTATGCGATAAGCGCTCGGGAATCCGAAAGATATTCGGAACTCTGAAAATCGGGATTCGATAAGCATTCGGAACCCGATAAGCATCGGAACCCGATAAGCATTCGGGAATAAATTCCCTCATCGCGTTGCTCGCACCTTTGTCTCATAGTGTCCGTTCGGAATGCGAGCATTCCAACGTCCACAATGCGTCAAATCTGCTCTGCTTATCGCGCAAAACATTGTAAAGGAGAAAAGATCATGGGAATTAGGACTTATAACCCATATACACCTTCCAGAAGAAATATGACCAGCTCCGATTTTGCTGAGATTACAAAGACAACTCCTGAAAAGTCTCTTTGTGTTTCTCTCAAGAAGAACGCAGGTCGTAACAATCAGGGTAAAATCACAGTAAGACATCACGGCGGTGGTTCCAGAAGAAAATATAGACTTATCGATTTTAAAAGAAGAAAAGATGGTATTCCGGCAACAGTTATAGGTATCGAATACGATCCTAACAGAACAGCAAATATTGCACTCATTTGCTATGCGGATGGAGAAAAGGCATATATCCTTGCTCCTCAGGGATTAACAGACGGCATGACCGTAATGAACGGAGCACAGGCTGAAATCAGAGTTGGTAACTGCCTGCCCTTATCTGAGATTCCTGTAGGTACAGAGATTCATAACATTGAATTATATCCGGGCAAAGGCGGACAGCTCGTTCGTTCAGCCGGAAACAGCGCACAGTTAATGGCAAAAGAAGGTAAGTATGCAACACTGCGTCTTCCTTCAGGCGAAATGAGAATGGTGCCGATTAACTGCAGAGCGACAATCGGTACAGTAGGAAATGTTGATCACAGCCTTATTAATATCGGTAAAGCAGGACGTAAGCGTAACATGGGTATCCGCCCTACAGTTCGTGGTTCTGTTATGAACCCTAACGACCATCCTCACGGTGGTGGTGAAGGTAAGACTGGTATCGGACGTCCAGGCCCGTCTACACCTTGGGGCAAACCTGCACTCGGCTTAAAGACGCGTAAGAAGAAAAAAGCATCCAATAAGCTGATTGTAAGAAGAAGAGACGGCAGAAGCATAAAGTAAAGCTTTAGAATAAGGAGGAAGAATAATGGCTAGATCACTGAAAAAGGGACCATTTGCAGATGACAGCTTACTGAAAAAAGTAGATGCTATGAATGCTGCAGGACAGAAACAAGTTGTTAAAACTTGGTCTCGTCGTTCTACAATTTTCCCTTCATTTGTGGGACATACAATTGCAGTTCATGATGGAAGAAAACATGTTCCCGTATATGTAACGGAAGATATGGTTGGACACAAGCTCGGCGAGTTTGTAGCTACCAGAACCTATAGAGGACACGGCAAGGACGATAAGAAATCAAGAGTAAGATAAGAAGGAGGTAATATCCATGGCAAAAGGACATAGATCCCAAATAAAAAGAGAGCGAAATGCGCAGAAAGATATCAGACCTTCGGCTAAGTTATCTTATGCTAGAATTTCTGTACAGAAAGCATGCTTCGTACTCGATGCCATCAGAGGCAAAGATGTGAATACAGCGCTTGCTGTTCTGGAATATAACCCCAGATATGCATCGAGCGTAATTAAGAAATTATTGGAATCAGCAATTGCAAATGCTGAATATAAGTACAGTCAGGATCCGACTAAATACCCGAATCCGGAGAATCTTTATGTAGCGGAATGCTTTGCTAATAAAGGACCTACAATGAAAAGAGTAAAACCAAGAGCGCAGGGAAGGGCTTATAGAATCGAGAAGAGAATGAGCCACCTCACTGTTGTGCTTGATGCAAAGTAGAAAGGAGTAAACATGGGACAGAAAGTTAATCCTCACGGCTTAAGAGTCGGCATTATAAAAGAATGGGATTCCAGATGGTATGCTGATGCTGAATTTTCCGATTTTCTTGTGGAAGATTACAATATCAGAAAATTCCTTAAAAAGAAATTATACAGTGCCGGAATCTCTAAGATTGAAATCGAGAGAGCATCCGAGAGAATAAAGGTTATTATCTATACTGCAAAACCGGGTGTTGTTATCGGTAAGGGTGGTTCAGAAATCGAAGTAACAAAGAAAGAACTTTCCAAGTTAACGAATAAGAAAGTTTTAGTAGATATTAAGGAAATCAAAAGACCTGACAAAGATGCGCAGCTCGTTGCTGAGAATATCGCACAGCAGTTGGAAGGCCGTGTATCCTTTAGACGTGCTATGAAATCCTGCATGGGCAGAACCATGAAATCAGGAGCGCTCGGAATCAAAACATCCTGCTCGGGACGTCTTGGCGGCGCAGATATGGCTCGTACAGAATTCTATAGCGAAGGAACGATTCCGCTTCAGACACTGAGAGCAGATATTGATTATGGCTTCGCAGAAGCAGATACAACTTACGGTAAAGTTGGTGTTAAAGTATGGATTTACAAAGGTGAAGTACTTCCTACTAAGAACAAAAACGAAGAAAAGGTATCTTCGGAGGAAGGGAGCGATAAATAATGTTAATGCCTAAAAGAGTAAAACGTCGTAAGCAATTCCGTGGTTCGATGGCAGGAAAAGCAACCCGTGGTAATACGATTACTTACGGTGAATACGGTATCGTAGCATTAGAGCCATGTTGGATTAAATCTAACCAGATCGAAGCAGCCCGTATCGCTATGACTCGTTATATCAAACGTGGCGGTAAAGTTTGGATTAAGATTTTCCCCGATAAACCAGTAACAGCAAAACCAGCAGAAACACGAATGGGTTCCGGTAAAGGTTCCTTGGAATACTGGGTAGCAGTTGTTAAGCCTGGACGTGTAATGTTTGAAATCTCCGGAGTTTCCGAAGAAATCGCGAAAGAAGCATTACGTCTTGCAACACATAAGCTTCCATGTAGATGTAAAATTGTTTCTAAAGCAGACTTGGAAGGCGGTGTATCAAATGAAAACCAATAAGTATGTGGACGATTTAAAGACAAAATCAGCTGCAGAATTAGCACAGGAATTAGTAGCTGCTAAAAAAGAACTTTTCAATTTGAGATTCCAGAACGCAACAAATCAGTTAGACAATACAGCTAGAATTAAAGATGTAAGAAAGAATATTGCAAGAATCCAGACTGTGATTACACAGAAGGAAAAAGCAGCGCAATAAATCAGATTGACTAACGGATTAGAAAGGAGAATCGCTCGTGGAAAGAAATTTAAGAAAAACGCGTACAGGTAAAGTTACCAGTAATAAAATGGACAAAACAATTGTTGTTGCCATTGAAGATCATGTAAAACATCCTCTTTACAACAAGATTGTGAAGAGAACCTATAAATTAAAGGCGCACGATGAGAATAACGAATGCAACATCGGCGATACAGTGAAAGTAATGGAAACAAGACCGTTGTCAAAAGACAAAAGATGGAGACTTGTGGAGATTACCGAAAGAGCAAAATAATAAAATTTCGCTGCGGCGAAGTGTGGTAATAGTTTTGGAAGGAGAATTAGCATGATTCAGCAAGAAAGCAGACTTAGGGTTGCTGATAATACCGGTGCAAAAGAACTTCTCTGCATCAGAGTTATGGGTGGCTCTACAAGAAGATATGCGAACATCGGCGATATCATCGTTGCTACCGTTAAAGATGCAACACCAGGCGGCGTTGTTAAAAAAGGCGATGTAGTGAAAGCAGTAGTTGTTCGTACTGTAAAGGGCGCTCGTCGTAGAGACGGATCTTATATCAAATTTGACGAGAATGCCGCTGTTATTATCAAAGATGACAAGACTCCGAGAGGAACCCGTATTTTTGGACCAGTGGCAAGAGAGCTTCGTGAGAAACATTTTATGAAAATTGTTTCCCTGGCTCCGGAAGTATTATAAGGAGGTGCCGGTATGTCAACAATGAAAATTAAAAAGGGCGATACAGTAAAAGTAATCGCCGGTAAAGATAATGGTAAAGAAGGAAAAGTTGTTTCCGTAGACGTGAAAAATGGCAAGGTGTTGATTGAGGGAGTGAATATGATCACAAAGCATATGAAACCTTCAGCAGCTAACCAGAATGGCGGAATTGTTCAGAAGGAAGCGGCAATTGATTTATCCAACGTAATGTATGTTCACAAAGGCAAACCTACAAGAATCGGTTTCCAGAGAGTAGCAGATGACAAGCGTCCGGGTAAAACCAAAGCTCTTCGTGTGGCAAAGTCCACAGGCGAAGTTATTGATTAATTCTAAGGAAGGAGGTCTAGGCGCGTGAGCAGACTTAAAGAAATGTATAAAAATGAGATCGTAGATTCTATGGTCAAAAAGTTTGGATATAAAAACGTTATGGAAGTGCCGAAGCTCGATAAGATCGTTATCAACATGGGCGTTGGTGAAGCAAAAGAAAATGCAAAAGTTCTCGAATCTGCAGTAAAAGATATGGAGACAATCACAGGCCAGAAAGCAGTGCTTACAAAAGCAAAGAATTCTATTGCTAACTTTAAACTCAGAGAAGGCATGCCTATCGGATGTAAAGTGACACTTCGCGGCGAGAAAATGTATGAATTCCTCGATCGTTTAGTAAATCTTGCATTACCTCGTGTTCGTGACTTCAGAGGCGTTAATCCTAACGCATTTGATGGAAGAGGCAACTATTCACTCGGTATTAAGGAACAGCTTATTTTCCCTGAAATCGAATATGATAAAGTTGATAAAGTAAGAGGTATGGATGTTATCTTTGTTACAACAGCAAAGACAGACGAAGAAGCTCGTGAATTGTTAACATTATTCAACATGCCATTCGCAAAATAGAGGAGGTAAATTCATGGCTAAGACAGCAATGAAGATTAAACAGCAGCGCAAGCCGAAATTCTCTACAAGAGAATACAATCGCTGCAAAATTTGTGGTCGTCCACATGCTTATTTGAGAAAATACGGAATTTGCAGAATTTGCTTCCGTGAATTAGCATACAAGGGACAAATCCCGGGCGTGAAAAAAGCAAGCTGGTAAAAAGGAGGCAAACGAAATGACGATGAGTGATCCGATTGCAGATATGCTTACAAGAATTCGTAATGCGAATACTGCAAAACATGATACAGTAGATGTTCCGTCTTCTAAGATGAAATTAGCGATTGCGCAGATTCTTTTAGAAGAAGGATACATTAAGAAATTTGATATAATTGAAGATGGAAGTTTCAAAACAATTCGTATTACTTTAAAATACGGCGCAGATAAGAGTGAAAAAATCATCGATGGCCTTAAGAGAATCTCTAAGCCGGGCCTGCGTGTGTATGCGAATGCACAGGAACTTCCCAGAGTTCTTGGAGGACTTGGTATCGCTATCATTTCCACAAACCAAGGCGTTATTACTGATAAAAAAGCAAGAGAGCTTAAAGTAGGCGGAGAAGTTTTAGCTTTCGTTTGGTAATAGTGTGAAAAGAAATGCTAAATCAGCATAGAACGCTGATTAAGAATTTCTATGTTTCACACGGGAAGAACGCAAGCGTTCTTCCAAAGACGTTGAAATAACAAAACAATAGGAGGTACGGGCATGTCACGTATAGGAAGAATGCCAATCGCGGTTCCGGCAGGTGTAACTGTGGATATCGCAGAAAATAACAAAGTGACTGTAAAAGGTCCTAAGGGAACACTTGAAAGAGTGCTTCCTGCAGAAATGAAAATCAAGATGGAAGGCGCTGAAATCGTTGTAACAAGACCCAATGATTTGAAGAAGATGAAATCTCTTCACGGCCTTACAAGAACTTTAATCAACAATATGGTAGTAGGTGTTACTGATGGCTATGCAAAGAAGCTGGAAGTAAACGGTGTTGGTTATAAGGTAGCGAAAAACGGTAATAAATTAACTCTGTCCTTAGGATATTCTCATCCGGTAGAGATGGAAGATCCTGAAGGCATTGAAGCAGTGGTGGAAGGACAGAACGTCATTATCGTAAAAGGAATTGATAAAGAAAAAGTTGGCCAATTCGCAGCTGAAATCAGAGATAAGAGAAGACCGGAGCCTTACAAGGGCAAGGGTATTAAGTATGCTGATGAAGTTATCAGACGTAAAGTTGGTAAGACTGGTAAGAAATAGATAAGGAGAGTATGATAATGGTTAGTAAAGAATCAAGACAAAAAGTTCGTGTTAAAAAACACATGAAAATTCGTAACCGTTTCAGCGGTACAGCTCAGAGACCGCGGTTGGCTGTTTTCAGAAGTAATAATCATATGTATGCTCAAATTATCGACGATACGGTTGGAAACACTTTAGTAGCGGCTTCCACTCTTGAGAAAGAAGTGAAGACTGAACTCGAGAAGACCAATAACGTTGATGCAGCAGCATATTTAGGAACCATAATTGCTAAAAGAGCACTGGAAAAAGGTATCACTACAGTAGTCTTTGATAGAGGCGGCTTTATATACCAGGGAAAAGTAGCAGCATTAGCTGATGCAGCCAGAGAAGCTGGCTTAGAATTCTAGGAAGGGAGAGAAAATCACATGAGACGTACAATCATTGATGCTAGTCAGTTAGAATTAACTGAAAAAGTAGTTTCCATCAAGAGAGTAACTAAGGTTGTAAAAGGTGGTCGTAACTTCCGATTCACAGCTTTGGTTGTTGTTGGTGACGGCAACGGACACGTTGGCGCAGGACTTGGGAAAGCAACAGAAATTCCTGACGCTATTCGTAAAGGAAAAGAAGATGCAACGAAGAATTTAGTTTCAGTTGCAATGGATGAAAATAACAGTATTACACACGATTTCCTCGGAAAATTCGGTTCCGCGACCGTTCTTTTAAAGAAGGCTCCGGATGGTACCGGTGTTATTGCAGGAGGTCCGGTACGTAACGTATGCGAACTTGCAGGCCTTAAAAATATCCGTACGAAATCACTTGGCTCGAATAACAAACAAAACGTTGTTCTTGCTACAATCGCAGGTTTGAGCCAGTTGAAAACTCCTGAAGAGGTTGCTAGAAAACGTGGTAAGTCTGTGGAAGAGATTATGGCGTAACCGCAGCATAAAACGCATTTGCGCTTTATGTAGTATGGAAAGGAGAATTAGGAAATGGCAGAAAAGTCTTTGAAAGTAACATTGGTGAAATCTCCTATCGGAGCGGTGCCTAAGCATAAGGCAACGGTTGAGGCAATGGGACTTCGCAAGCTGAATAAATCGATTATATTGCCCGATAATGGTGCTACGAGAGGGCAGATCAGACAGATAGCACATTTGGTAAAGGTAGAAGAAGTATAAAAAGATAAGGAGGTGTCACAGGAATGGAATTATCAAATTTAAGACCAGCAGAAGGTTCTAAACACAGTGATAATTTTAGAAGAGGCCGCGGACACGGTTCAGGTAACGGAAAGACAGCCGGAAAAGGACATAAAGGTCAAAAAGCTCGTTCAGGAGCTCCGAGAACGGGTTTTGAAGGTGGTCAGATGCCGTTATATAGACGTATCCCTAAGAGAGGTTTCACTAATATCAACTCTAAGGATATCGTAGGTATTAACTTGAGTGCTTTGGAAGTATTTGATAACGGTGCAACGGTGGATGTGGAAACGTTAATCGAAAGAGGAATTATTAAAAACCCTAAAGATGGCGTTAAGATCCTCGGAAACGGAGAATTTACCAAGAAGCTCACGGTAAAAGCTAATGCTTTCAGCGCGTCAGCAAAAGAAAAGATTGAGGCTCTTGGTGGAACAGCAGAGGTGATGTAATGTTTACAACCTTAAAGAATGCATTTAAAATCAAGGAAATTAGAGATAGAGTATTTTTCACCTTACTGATGCTGGTTGTGATCCGTCTTGGATCACAGCTTCCCGCACCAGGGGTAAACAGACATTATTTTTCCAATTGGTTTGCAGCACAGACAGGAGATGCATTTAATTTCTTGGATGCCTTTACAGGTGGTTCATTCCTTAATATGTCCATCTTGGCATTAAACATTACTCCATATATTACATCTTCCATTATTATGCAGCTTTTAACAATTGCAATCCCTAAATTGGAAGAAATGCAACGTGATGGAGAAGATGGAAGAAAGAAAATAGCATCGATTACACGTTATGTAACAGTAGGTCTTGCACTGTTCGAGTCCGCCGCAATGGCAATTGGTTTCGGAAGACAGGGATTGCTGGAAACATATAATGCGATAAATATAGTTACCGTAGTAGCAGCTCTTACTGCAGGTAGTGCATTCCTTATGTGGATTGGTGAGAGAATTACAGAGAATGGTATCGGCAATGGTATTTCTATTGTACTCGTTATCAATATCATTTCACGTTTGCCTCAGGATATTAACCAGTTGTTCGAACAGTTCGTGTTCGGCAAATCTACAGCCCTTGCAGTGGTGGCGGCGCTTATTATTGTCGGCGTTATCGTAGGCATGGTAGTTTTAGTAGTTCTTTTAAATGGCGGTATGCGCAAGATTCCTGTGCAATATGCCAAAAAAGTACAGGGAAGAAAAATGGTCGGCGGTCAAACGTCAAGCATTCCCTTGAAAGTGAATACATCGGGCGTTATCCCGATTATCTTCGCTTCTTCGCTTATGCAGTTACCGGTTGTATTAGCTTCTTTCTTCAGCTATCAGGGAACCGGCATATGGGGAGAAATATTAAAAGGGCTTAACTCCGCATATTGGTGTAAGCCGAGTGAACCTATTTATTCGATAGGATTACTTATCTATGTATTGCTCGTTATCTTCTTCGCATATTTCTATACATCAATTACATTTAATCCTTTGGAGATAGCGGACAGGATGAAAAAACAAGGTGGATTTATTCCTGGTATCAGACCAGGTAAGCCTACCAGCGATTATCTGACAAGGATACTTAACTATATCATTTTTATAGGCGCCCTTGGGCTGACAATCGTAGGCATTCTTCCTTTTGTATTCAATGGTCTTTTCAATGCCAGTGTATCATTCGGAGGAACAAGCTTAATCATTATCGTAAGCGTTGTGCTTGAGACGATGAAGCAGATTGAATCGAAGATGTTAGTTCGTAATTATAAAGGATTTTTAAATGATTAGTCAGTTCGACTATGGGAAAATTCTTTCGGCATTATATTAGGAGGACGAAGGAGTGGCTGAGAGTCCCCTTTGTTTCTATCATAGGAAACCTTGTTCCAAATAGGAACTTTGTTCCTATGATAGAAAAGCCCTCCGGGCAGGGTGCGCAGCTACGCGCACCAAGTAGCCGATTTTATGATGGGCACCCGCCTTACAGCGTGTGTCCGTTTGTTGCAATAGGGACATTTGCTGTGAAAGGACGATATAACGATGAAAATTATTATGTTAGGTGCTCCGGGAGCCGGAAAGGGAACACAGGCTAAAATGATAGCTGATAAATATGGTGTTCCTCATATTTCTACAGGTGATATTTTTAGAGCGAATATTAAGAATGGTACAGAACTTGGCACGGAAGCTAAGAAATATATGGATCAGGGTCTTCTTGTACCTGATGAACTTACGGTGAAGATTCTTCTTGACAGAGTAGCGGATCAAGACTGTAAAGATGGTTACGTGCTGGATGGTTTTCCAAGAACGATTCCTCAGGCGCAGGTGCTCGATAAGGCACTCGCTCAGTTGAATGAAACGATCGATTATGCGATCGATGTGGATGTACCCGATGAAAATATTGTAAAAAGAATGTCCGGTAGACGTGCATGTCTCGCATGCGGAGCTACATATCATATGGAACATGTTCCTCCGAAAATGGAAGGAACTTGTGATAGATGCGGAAAAGAATTGGTTCTTCGCGATGACGACAAGCCGGAGACCGTTTTGAACCGCCTTAAGGTTTATCATGATCAGACACAGCCTTTGATCGACTTCTATAGTGAAAAAGGCGTACTTAGAACAGTGGACGGAACGCAGCCTATGGAGGATGTATTCAGGTCCATCGTAAAGATTTTAGGAGCTTAAAATATGGCAGTATCGATTAAATCTGAGAGAGAGATAGAACTGATGCGTAAAGCGGGTAAAATGCTTGCAGAAGTGCATGCCCGCCTCGGAGAAGCAATTAGACCGGGAATGTCAACACTGGATATTGACAAACTGGGGGAAAAGCTGATTCGAAGCTACGGTTGTGTTCCTAATTTCTTAAATTATAACGGTTACCCTGCATCCATATGCGTATCCGTCAATGATGAAGTAGTACACGGCATTCCACATGCCGAACACATATTGCAGGACGGAGATATTGTAAGCCTGGATGCAGGTTTGATATATAAAGGATATCATTCGGACGCGGCAAGGACACATGCCGTCGGTACGATCAGCGAAGAAGCGAAGAAGTTGATTGAAGTAACGAAGCAAAGCTTTTTCGAAGGAATTAAAATGGCAAAATCAGGCAATCATCTATATGATATATCAAGTGCGATAGACCAATATGTATCTTCCTTTGGCTATGGCATCGTTAAGGATTTGGTGGGCCATGGTATTGGGACGAAGCTTCACGAGGAGCCGCAGATTCCGAACTTCACACAGCGCCGCAAGGGAATTAAGCTTCGTGCAGGTATGACCTTGGCGATAGAACCTATGATTAATATGGGGGATTGGGAAGTGGATTGGCTGGATGACGATTGGACGGTGGTCACGGCAGATGGTTCGTTATCAGCTCACTATGAGAATACCATTCTCATCACCGATGATGGTGAGCCGGAGATTCTAACGTTGCTTTAGGGCAGAGGGTTGGAAGAAGAAAGGCTAGGTTAGTGATATGGAACGAGTAGAAGACACTCGTCTTGGAATGTTTGCGATATCGAAAGCAGGCCACGATAAGGACACGATATATATCATAGTAGAAGAAGATAATGAATATGTATATTTAGCGGATGGTAAATATAAAACAAGGGAAAATCCGAAGAAGAAAAACAAAAGGCATATTCAGATTATCAAGAAAAAATCCGATGATATTCTAAAAGAGAAACTGATAAAGAAGCAACCGATATATAATGAAGAAATAAGGAAAGCCATAGGAGGTATCATATGTCTAAAGCAGATGTAATTGAAATTGAAGGAACAGTAATTGAAAAGTTACCAAACACCATGTTCCAGGTAGAACTTGAAAATGGACACAAGGTGCTTGCTCACATAAGCGGTAAGCTGCGCCAGAATTTTATTCGTATCTTACCGGGAGATAGAGTAACTCTGGAGTTGTCACCATATGATTTGTCGAAGGGTCGTATTATCTGGAGAGATAAGTAATTGTAAGGATACGAACAGTTACTTGACGAATCACATAAAATGCTCTTGCATTTGACAATTTCCCATGATATAATGTAAGACGGTCTTTTTGAAAGGAGGGTTTAACATGAAGGTTAGATCATCAGTAAAACCGATTTGCGAAAAATGCAAAATCATTAAAAGAAAAGGAAGAATCAGAGTAATCTGTGAGAATCCGAAGCACAAACAAAGACAAGGATAATCCCTACGCTGATTAGTGATAAACAGCAAAGGATCCTTGTCCGGTTATAGTGTAAGATTGCTGTGCAGCCCCATATGGAAGACTGCACTGATAAATATAGATTATAACGACACAGGAGCCTATGGAGATTACTTGTTGATACCAGGGCGGGCAAAGGAACTATCGATAAAAGACAAGAACGATAGTCCAATGTAGTGCTTTGGAAAGGTCGGATTTGATTCCGGTTGGGTGTGCCGGAGGCCATCTCAATCAACTTAGTAACATCATGAATTTTTCATGAAACAAAAAATGGAGGAAATGTAAATGGCTCGTATTGCAGGTGTTGACTTACCTAGAGAAAAACGTGTAGAGATAGGACTCACATATATCTATGGTATAGGAAGAGTAAGTTCAAACAAGATTCTTGAGGCGGCACAGGTTAATCCTGATACACGCGTAAGAGAATTAACAGATGAAGAAGTAAAGAGACTCAGCGAAGTAATCGATACCGATTTCACGGTAGAGGGTGATCTTCGTAGAGAAATCGCTATGAACATCAAGAGACTTCAGGAAATCGGATGCTACAGAGGTATTCGTCACAGAAAAGGTCTTCCTGTTCGTGGTCAGAAGACTAAGACGAATGCAAGAACAAGAAAAGGCCCGAAACGTACAGTGGCTAATAAGAAGAAATAATTAAGAACGAAAGTAACAGTTACAATAAATGTAACAGGAAATGAAAAGTCGAGAAAGTAGGTTAGTTTAAAATGGCAAAGAAAGTTGCAAAAAAAGTAACAAAGAAACGTGTCAAGAAAAACGTTGAACACGGACAGGCACATATCCAGTCTTCTTTTAACAATACAATTGTTACATTGACAGACAACGAAGGAAATGCTCTCAGCTGGGCAAGTGCTGGTGGTCTTGGTTTTAGAGGTTCAAGGAAATCTACTCCGTACGCAGCACAGATGGCGGCAGAAACTGCTACAAAAGCTGCACTTGTACATGGTTTGAAAACAGTTGATGTTATGGTTAAAGGACCAGGTTCAGGACGTGAGGCAGCAATCCGTGCACTTCAGGCTTGTGGAGTTGAAGTAACGAGTATCAGAGACGTAACACCCGTTCCTCACAATGGATGCCGTCCTCCCAAACGCCGCCGCGTATAATTGCGAAATATTCGTTACAGTTCCGTCATCAACACCGCGAGGCGTTTTTTGTGAACGAAGGTCACAGAAAACCTGAGTGTGGCAAGCGCGCAATACTGCATAGCAGTATTTCTGTGCATGAATTGTTGCTAGGAAGCCGTAGGCTGAATAGTAACAAACATTCCGTCTACCAGGCGGATATGCAGCATGTTGGAAGAATGCGTAATGTTCTTAAGAACTTACGTTGTAAACAATAGTGAAAGGCTTATAGGCCTTTATTCAGAAAGGAGCCCGAAATGGCAGTAAACAGAGTACCAGTTTTAAAAAGATGCAGAGCTTTAGGACTTGAGCCTTCTTTTTTAGGATATGATAAGAAATCAAACAGAGCGGTAAGATCAGGCAAGAAAATAAGCGAGTATGGTCTTCAATTAAGAGAAAAACAGAAAGCAAAATTTATCTACGGTGTTCTTGAGAAACCCTTTAGAAACTACTATGAAAGAGCTGATAGAATGATGGCAGGTCTTACAGGTGAAAACCTTATGACTATGCTCGAGAGCAGACTTGATAATGTAGTGTTTAGAATGGGACTTGCGAGAACAAGAAGAGAAGCAAGACAGGTAGTTGGACATAAGCACTTCCTTGTAAATGGCAAGGCTGTAAATATTCCTTCTTACTTGGTAAAAGCTGGAGATGTAGTTGAAGTAAGAGAAAAATCCAAATCCTTACAGAGATATAAAGAAATCCTCGAGGTTACCGGTGGAAGACTTACTCCTGAATGGATGGATGTTGACCAGGAAGCTATGAAAGGAACAATTAAGCAGCTCCCTACAAGAGAGATGATCGATGTTCCCGTTAATGAAATGCTTATAGTCGAGTTATATTCTAAGTAAGATAAGATTTCATTATAACAGAAAAATTAGGCAGATAAGGAGAATTCTTCTTATCTGCTTAACGACTTAGATATAATTGTTCGTAAAGGAGGGTATTTGCAGTGTTTGATTTTGAAAGACCCAATATTGAGGTTGCAGAAATCTCTGAAGATAAAAAGTATGGCAAATTTGTAGTAGAACCTTTAGAAAGAGGCTATGGCATTACGCTGGGCAACTCATTAAGAAGAATTATGCTTTCTTCTTTACCTGGTGCTGCGGTAAGTCAGGTGAAGATTGAAGGAGTTTTACACGAATTCAGTTCCATTCCGGGCGTAAAGGAAGATGTTACCGAAATCATTATGAATATTAAAGGTCTCGCTATTAGAAATAACAGCGATACAAATGAACCTAAGACGGCATATGTTGAATTTGACGGCGAAGGTGTTGTAAAGGCATCCGATATTCAGGTGGATCAGGATATTGAAATCTTAAATCCCGATTTAGTAATCGCTACCTTAAGCGGAAAAGATACAAAATTGTATATGGAGCTTACCATTTCAAAAGGCAGAGGTTATGTAGGCGCCGATAAGAACAAATTGGAAGATTTGCCAATCGGTGTGATTGCAATCGATTCCATTTATACACCTGTTGAAAGAGTAAATGTGACGATTGAGAACACTCGTGTAGGTCAGATTACGGACTATGACAAACTGACACTCGATGTGTATACGAACGGAACTTTAGTTCCCGACGAAGCGGTTAGTTTGGCTGCAAAAGTACTCAGCGAACATTTAAGTCTTTTCATCGATCTATCTGAAAATGCCAAAACGGCAGAAGTTATGGTAGAAAAAGAGGATGATGAAAAAGAAAAGGTATTAGAAATGAGCATTGATGAGCTTGAACTCTCTGTTCGTTCCTATAACTGTTTGAAGAGAGCCGGAATCAATACGGTGGAAGAATTAACAAACAAAACGCCTGAAGATATGATGAAGGTTCGTAACTTAGGACGCAAGTCCTTGGAGGAAGTTTTGGCTAAATTAAAGGAACTCGGTTTACAGCTTAATCCCAGCGAGGAATAAAAGTAAACTGTGTTTATAGATTCGTGAAAACGCATGTGTAATAAGTCCAAAGAGCGTATGCGTGCGGGCTCATGATATGGAATCAGCATTCGGTAAATAAGTCCAAAGAGCATGGCCGGATGTACCATAAGGGGAATTCCCTGTTTGAGAGAAAGGAGCCGTAAAAATGGCAAAATACAGAAAACTTGGCAGAACATCTGACCAAAGAAAAGCATTACTTAGAAATCAGGTAACTAATTTATTGTACCATGGTAAAATTATTACCACACAGGCAAAAGCAAAAGAAGTTCAGAAAATTGCTGAAGGTCTTATTGCACTTGCTGCTAAAGAAAAAGACAACTTCGAAACCGTAAAAGTTACAGCGAAAGTAGCTCGTAAGGATAAAGACGGTAATAGAGTAAAACAAATCGTTGACAAAGATACCAAAAAGGTTCTTTCTGAGACACACCGCGATAAAGACGGCAAAATCTTAAGAATCGAAAATGGTGTGACAGTAACTGTTTACGATGAAGTAGAAAAAGAAATCAAAAAAGATCTTCCTTCCAGATTGCATGCAAGAAGACAGATGTTAAAGGTATTATATCCTGTAACAGAAGTTCCTTCTACTAACGCAGGCAAAAAGAAAGCAACAAAGGAAGCTGACCTTGTTGGAAAGCTTTTCGATGAGTATGGTCCGAAATATGCAAGCCGTAACGGTGGTTACACGAGAATCATTAAGATTGGACAACGTAAGGGCGATGCAGCTATGGAAGTTGTTCTCGAATTAGTATAAGTTCATAGGAATAAATGATAAAAGGAGATTGCTTTGGCAGTCTCCTTTGTTATAATATAGATAAGTTGTAAAAGCTTCATATGTTTTTCTGTGTGGGGTTTTATATGTTTTGTATATTATTTGCTTGGTTTACGAAGGGATTTTGCTCGGCGGCTTTGATTTATCTTCCGGCACATGCAGTTGTATTTTCTAAATGGAATGGATAAGTTTCGAAGGCGGACGGGTCGGAATCAAGGTACATCCTTGTACCGTGATTCCTAAATGTTGCATCCTTGCAACATTTGCCCTGGGTTATTTGTTATTCCATTAAGAAAATCCTAATTGCATGTTGCAGGAAGTAAAATCAAACCGCCAAGTAAAATCCTGCGGAAGGTTGCGAAATGATAGGCTGGGATAATAGTGGTATGAATGAATATATAAGATAATGAAGTTCTAGAATATGTAAATTTGAGTGAAGTCCAAGGAGTATCGAAGTTAAGGAAAAGTTGTAATTGTATATAGGAATAGTGAAAGACTGTAAGATATAGGAAGTAATGGAAGTTTTAGAAATGGTAGAAGTTTTTTATCGAAGGATTCAATTATTAACTTTTTAAGAGAGGAAAAGGAGAAGGTTATGGCTAAGAGGATGTTGGATTGTGTTTCTTCGGATTTTGCGGGATTTACGAAGGAAGATTATTTGAGTTCTATCGCAGGAAGTGAAGGACGGGTAGTAGCGTGTGAATGCATCGGAATCACGATGCCGATTCTTTCTGATGTGACTAATGCGGAGTTTGCGGCATCTATGGGGGCAGATGTGTTGCTTCTTAATATGTTCGATGTAGTAAAGCCTGTTATACAAGGGCTTCCCAAGGTAGATCCGGAGGAAACGGTGAGGGAGTTGAAGCGCCTTACAGGGAGGATGATAGGGATTAATTTGGAGCCGGTGGAAGACTCGATCGCGGAGGGAAATAAAGGTTCCTTGTGGGAGATGTCCGAAGGACGCAGGGCGACGGTGGATAATGCGAGAAAAGCAAGCGAAATGGGTGTAGATATGGTTCTTCTCACAGGAAATCCAGGCAATGGTGTAAGTAATAAGGCGATAAGTGATTCCTTGAAAGCGATGTCGAAAGAGTTAGGCGATAAGTTGATCTTGGCGGCTGGTAAAATGCATGCTTCCGGTATTATCGGAGAAGGCGGGGAGAATATCATTACGAAGGAAGATATTGCAGAGTTTGTAGAAGCAGGAGCGGATATCATCCTACTTCCTGCACCGGCGACTGTTCCCGGAATTACGACGGAATATATTAGAGAATTGGTTTCCTTCGCTCATAGCAAAGGAGTGCTGACTATTACTGCGATAGGAACGTCACAAGAAGGAGCAGATGTAGAGACGATTAAGCAGATTGCTCTGATGTGCAAGATGACGGGAACGGATATTCATCATATCGGAGATGCCGGATATCCGGGAATGGCTGTGCCGGAAAATATTATGGCATATTCAGTAGCCATCCGCGGAGTAAGGCATACCTACCATAGAATGGCGGTATCGGTGAACCGATAGATTTATTTCGGAACCTTTTGGAAATGTTGGTAGTCCTTGAGGGAGTTCCAATTACCGCCCCATGTGAAACCATGCTCTGTAAAGAGTTTGTAGCATAGATCATTTTCATCAATTTTATAAGCGAATTCTTTTGAGCGGTCTGCATATGTCTCACTGCCTTGTGGTGAGATGTATGTAGTACCGTCGTTTTTATATACGACATAAGGGTTGAAGAAAGGGTTGATATCGATGGCAAGCCCGAGTGCATGTTTCGAAAGGCTAGTGGTACCATCAACTACACGGTAATTGAAGCAGGAGGTGTTATTATCCAGCATAGATAAGACGTCATCTCCGCCGTATTCATCGATAAGGGATATTTGCTCTATCTGGTATTCATTTTCATATAATTCATAGAAAATTTCAACGAGATCTTGGGCAATTGCCTCATTGCAAATTAATTCGCCGGTGCGAACAATCCCCTTGAAATTATAATAGAGAACCCTAACATAGCGAAGATCATCATAACTGATTTGAATTTCGTCCGGAGAGGATACGATATTCATAGCGGTAACTAAAGTTGTATCCTTATTTTCCTCGCTTACCGGATAGGAGATTCCTGTAATTCTCTTTTTAATATCATCAGAAAGTGGTTCGTAATAAAAGTCCGGCATGTATTCTACTCGTTCGGGATAAATATCCATTGTATCCTCCATTATTCCGTCTGTTTCTTTCGTATTATCTATATGAGTTATATCTTCTTTTTCAGAACTGCTTTTCTTGTCATTTCTTGAAGAGTCTTCAATCATCGGTTCTGTTTCTTTCTGTGCTGTATAATCTGTAGTTTGAGGATAGGCAAGGTCGGGATTATTGGCAGCATATTCTGTAAGAGTTTCCGAATGAGCACATACTCTTATAAACAGAGAACAGAAGATAATAAGAGACAGCAGTACAAAGAGGGGTTTTATAATTTTCTTTAAGTCCATAACATTTTCCTTTTGCTTTGATTTGGCATAAAACTGAGCAAAAAAAGTATATCATATTTTACGGGGAATGTCGCGTTACAAGTATAATATTTTAGCAATATTATACTGCGCCGAGCAAAGCGAGTGTGCAAAAATATATCATGGCCGCCTGCGGACAAGGTATGAAATAATGAATACGCTCTATTGTAATTGTTAGTATTTTCTAGTACAATTAAAAACGTGACTAAATGGTAACTAATCTGAGGGTTTAGGATAACAAATGGGAATTATAGAAACGAAAAAGTTGATTTTTGAATATATCAGACGGGATGAGGAAGGCAATGTAGAAGGAATCACTCGCGCAGTGGATGAGGTAAGTTTGGATGTGAAGCAAGGGGATTTCATTGCGATTCTCGGGCATAACGGCTCCGGTAAATCCACTCTTGCCAAGCATTTGAATGCAATTCTCTATCCCACGGAAGGATCTGTCTGGGTGGATGGCAAAGATACAACAGATGAAAAATATCTTTGGGATATCAGACAGAACGCCGGAATGGTTTTCCAGAATCCGGATAATCAAATTATCGGACAAGTGGTAGAAGAGGATGTGGGTTTCGGACCGGAAAATATGGGTGTTCCTACGAAAGAAATATGGGAACGAGTAGAAGAGAGCCTGAAAGCGGTGGGAATGTATAAATACAGAAAGCATTCTCCCAACAAGTTGTCAGGAGGACAGAAGCAAAGAGTATCGATTGCAGGGGTAATTGCAATGCATCCTAAATGCATTATATTGGATGAACCGACTGCGATGTTGGATCCCAATGGACGCAAGGAGGTCATACGTGCGGTTCGTGCGCTGAATCATGCAGAGGGTATTACAGTAATACTCATTACCCACTATATGGAAGAAATCATTCATGCAGACAGGGCGGTCGTTATGGATAAAGGGCGCATCGCCATGCAGGGAACCCCGAGGGAAATTTTCTCACAGGTGGAAAAGTTAAAGGAATTGCGCCTGGATGTGCCGCAAGTTACTTTGCTCGCTTATGAGTTGAGAAAAAGCGGAATCGATCTTCCGGATGGAATCTTGACTTGTGAAGAACTTATGCAGGAACTTAAAATGTAAGCGCCAAAATGCATTTTTGCATTCTGTGTGCCTTCTGTCGCTGTTCATGATGAAGCTGTGAACATATTCACGATGAGACTGTGAATAGTAACAAGATATGCGTATGAGGTAGAAATAGATGGCAATAATTCTTGACCATGTAAGTTATATATATGAAGAAGGAACCACAATGGAGATAGCGGCCTTAAAAGATATTAATCTTGTAATACCGGATGGGCAGTTTATCGGGCTTATAGGCCATACAGGTTCCGGTAAATCGACGCTTGTACAGCACTTGAATGGACTGATGAAACCTACATCGGGACATATTTATTATAACGGTGAGGATATAGGGGAAGCGGGTTTTAATAAGAAGGAGCTAAGAAGCAATGTAGGATTAGTATTTCAATATCCTGAACATCAGCTTTTTGAAATCGATGTTTTCTCTGATGTATGCTTCGGTCCTAAGAATATGGGACTTTCAGAAAAAGAAGTGCAGCTTCGTGCTTATGAGGCTTTAAAGCAGGTAGGATTGGAAGATGAGTATTTCTATCAGTCACCGTTTGATTTATCGGGCGGACAGAAGAGAAGAGTCGCCATTGCCGGAGTGCTTGCCATGAAGCCGGAGGTGCTTATTCTGGATGAGCCTACGGCAGGTCTTGATCCAAAAGGGCGAGACGAGATTCTAAGCCAAATCGCGAAGCTTCGTGAGGAAACAGGAATTACAGTAGTTCTCGTTTCTCATAGTATGGAGGATGTGGCAAAGTATGTAGACCGTATCATTGTTATGAATCAGGGAAGTGTTATGTATGATGATGAGCCGAGAAAAGTATTCCGCCATTATAAGGAGTTGGAAGAAGTAGGGCTTGCAGCCCCCCAGGTAACCTATATTATGCAGGCGTTTAAGGAAAGAGGTTACTCGGTGAATGAAGATGTGATTAACATTGAAGAAGCCAGGGATGAAATTCTGAAGGTAATAAAAGGGTAGGCAGAATAGATGATGTAAGCAGGCATGTAAAGTTATGGTTCACAAGATAGGGCTTTAGAACTGCCTAAATAGGAGAAAAGATGTTAAGAGATATTACATTGGGACAATATTATCATGCAGATTCAGTCATACATCAGCTCGATCCACGAGTGAAGTTGGTGACTACGATGCTGTTTATTATATCCCTGTTTATAGTGAATAATTTTGTTGGATATGCCATTGCGGGAGCATTCCTTATATGTCTTATAAAAGTATCTAAGGTTCCGTTTCGGTTTATTGTCAGAGGAATGAAAGCGATTGTATTTTTGCTCATTTTAGCAGTAGTATTTAATCTTTTTCTAACTCCGGGTGAGGCATTGATTAGCGTCTGGAAGCTGACGATAACGAAGGAAGGCTTACGATTGGCGGTATTTATGGCAATTAGACTGACTTTTTTAATTATCGGTTCATCACTAATGACGCTTACGACCACGCCGAACCAGCTGACAGATGGTATGGAAAAGCTGCTGGCCCCATTAAAGAAACTGCACGTACCGGTGCATGAAATCTCGATGATGATGGCAATTGCGCTTCGGTTCATACCTATTTTATTGGAGGAAACTGATAAGATCATGAAGGCGCAGATTGCCAGAGGTGCAGACTTTGAAAGCGGAAATTTGATTAAAAAGGCAAAAAGTCTCGTCCCGCTTCTCGTACCACTCTTTCTTTCTGCATTCAGGCGTGCTAACGATTTGGCGATGGCAATGGAAGCCAGATGTTACAGAGGAGGGGATAATCGGACGAAGATGAAACCTCTTGTATATAGCAGGCAGGATGCGATAGCGTACGCTGTGGCATGGATATATGTGGCTTTCTGTATTTATTTTGGGAGAATATTTACATTATGAAGCGTGTGATGTTAACGGTTGCTTATGACGGTACCGCATACAGCGGTTTCCAGGTGCAGGATAACGCCAGAACAATTGAAGGAGAGTTGAACAGATGCCTGTCCGAATTATTTGGGGAAGAGGTTAAGGTTATCGGAGCGAGCCGAACGGATGCGGGTGTTCATGCGCTTTGTAACGTAGCCGTGTTCGATACGAATGTCAGAATGCCTGCTGAGAAAATGTCTTATGCCTTAAATCAACGGCTGCCTGAGGATATTCGCATTCGTGAATCCAAAGAAGTGCCGATAGATTTTCATCCCCGCCGACTGGAAAGTCACAAGACGTATGAATATAGAATTATGAATGCCCAGTTCCCCTTGCCGACGAAAAGGCTCTATACTTATTTTACTTATAGGCCTCTGGACATATCCCGGATGCAACGGGCAGCATCTTATCTTATTGGGGAACACGATTTCAAAAGCTTCTGCAGCATAGCTACCCAGGCGGAAACGACGGTAAGAACTATATATTCCCTACAGGTAGAGAAAGAGGATGAGGAAATCATTATCCGCGTGAAAGGCAATGGCTTCCTATATAATATGGTAAGAATTATTGCCGGTACTCTTATGGAGGTCGGAAAAGGAAGATGGGAGCCGGAAGCTATAGCGGATATCCTGTCAGCCAAGGACAGAGAAGCAGCAGGACCGACAGCACCGGCTTGCGGATTGATGCTAACGAAGTACGAGTTCCTAGGATAAGGGGATAAACTTAAAAACAGCAGAAAACAAGAAAAAATTAATAACTATTCAACAGATCTGCGCATTTACTCTGCGCTGACCGTAAGAATATGTGGAATAGTAAGTGAAAATCCCATCACCGAAAGTGATTTTAATAGATTTTCACATGTAACTGTGAAGGTGGGGTACTGAACAGTCACAAAATTTGTTAAAATTAAGGTTGACACACGCGGAAGCGTATAATATAATAATTCAATGTGACAATGGTTCATAATGTAATACCAAAGCCCCGGTAGTGCATTATAAATATATTGATGAGGGAAGCAGCAAAGCATGTTTCCTATGAAAAGAAAGCATGTCAGTGAGCAGCTTAAGATGTGGCCGGACATCCGCATCTGAGTGAGGTTATTGACAGAAACTAGGAAAACATTGTTTGATTAGCGAAATCAAACGGAGAAAATTGAATTAAGGTTGGAGGTAACATAATGAAAACTTTTATGGCTAGTCCGGCTACTATCGAGAGAAAATGGTATGTAGTTGACGCTACTGATATGACACTCGGACGTTTGGCATCTGAAGTTGCTAAAGTATTAAGAGGCAAGAATAAAGCGATTTTTACACCTCATATTGATACAGGTGATTATGTAGTTGTAATTAATGCAGAAAAGATTAAAGTAACCGGCAAGAAAATGGATCAGAAGATTTACTATCACCACTCTGATTATGTAGGCGGTATGAAAGAGACTACATTAAAGGAAATGATGGCTAAAAAGCCTGAAAAAGTTATAGAACTTGCTGTGAAAGGCATGCTTCCGAAGGGACCTTTAGGAAGAGAAATGTACAAAAAACTTCATGTATACGCAGGCGCAGAGCACAAACACATCGCTCAGAAACCTGAAGTATTAACATTTTAATTAAGAGGACTGAAAGGAGAAAATTAAAATGGCTAAGACAGCAAATTGCTATGGAACAGGCAGAAGAAAGAAATCGATTGCAAGAGTATATTTAGTACCCGGCAAAGGTAATATCGTTATAAATAAAAGAGAGATCGATGATTACTTTGGATTAGAGACATTAAAAGTTATCGTTCGTCAGCCCCTTACTGCTACAGATACATTGGACAAATTCGATGTAAAGATTACTGTACGCGGTGGCGGATATACAGGCCAGGCAGGCGCTATCAGACATGGTATTGCAAGAGCATTACTTCAGGCTGATGCTGATTTCAGACCGGTACTTAAAAAAGCAGGATATTTAACAAGAGATCCTCGTATGAAGGAAAGAAAGAAATACGGTCTCAAAGCCGCAAGACGCGCACCCCAGTTTTCAAAACGTTAGGATTATCTGCGGACAAAACGCATATCAGAAAGCCCGGAATGCTTGCATTCAAGGGCTTTTTTATATGCGCTTTTGTCCATAGGAATGCAGAAATGACCGAGGATTTGCAAAGCAAATTCGAGGTTGTTCTGCATCCGCAGATAATCCCATAAGTTTTCAAAGAGATAAGCAGTTATCTGCGAATCAGACGCATATACAAAGCCCCGGAATGCTTGCATTCATGGGGCTTTTTTATATGTGGCTGGTTCATTGGAACGCAAGAATGACCGAGATGAAGCGAAGCGGAATCGAGGTTCCTTCCTGCGTTCGCAGATAACGGAAAGTTATCAAAGAGATGAAGCAAGGCGGAATCGAGGTTCCTTCTTGCGTTCGCAGATAACATTGGATATCATAGATTTTGCAATTACGTCAATTGCTATCGATGAGAGAGTATGTTAGAATTTTAGCATGGAACAATCGTGTTGCAGGGTGTGTTGACCTCATTCTAAAAGAATGGGGGTGATGCTTATGAAAAGTCATTTTGATTTTAAGGATATAATGACCTTTGGTCTATTCCTTTTGGCATTACTTACATTCGTTTTTACGTTTTGTAAGTAGTTCTACATAGCAAAACCGCCCTTGTACTTTGGCGAGTAAGGGCGGTTCTTTAACCAAACTTATGGGTCAACCCCTTGTGGGCGGTTGCTCCTTTTCTATCTATAATATATCATAAGAATTTATTTAATTCAACAGAAATTTGAGTAATAGGTAGTATGGGGGATTACCGGAGTAATCTATGGGTAACTAACAAGTAACTGACAAAAGGTCCTAAAATGCCATAGAATCAGGACTTAAAGTTACCGAAGAGATATAATGGCTTTCGGTATATTCCTTTTAACATTACTTACATTCGTTTTTACGTTTTGTAAGTAGCTATATAGAACCACCACCCTGATACTTTGGAAGGTTTAGGGTGGTAGTTCTACTCATATAATCGGTCAAACCACCTTATGGGAGATTGCTCCTTTAATATCTAAAATATAGCATAAGCGTTCAGAGAGTTCAATGGAAAATACAATGGAAATAAAGATGAGTGTTACTATTATCGGATGAATTCTTTCAAACTGGAAAATGGCATAGAAGAGGAAAGACTTATATTCGTGAAAATAGATAAGACCGCCTCACATTATTTGTAAACTACAAGGCTGTTCTTAAATGAAAATTATTTATATTTACAGCAATAATTTATTGTAATATTATTGAATATAGATTCAATGAATTGATATTTAATAGAAATACATACAGTAATAATGGAGAGATAAAATGGAGACTAGGAAAGAACAAAAAGAGAGGCGAAGGCAAGAAATAATTTATGCGGCGTTAGAATTATTTGTGAGTAAGGGCTATGCTTTAACAAAAGTGTCAGATATTGCAAAACGGGCAAATATGAGTACAGGGTTACTGTTCCATTATTTTGAATCAAAAGAAAAATTGTATGAGGAACTGGTTCGGATTGGGTTGGAAGGAACGAACTATCCTAAAGAACAGAAGTGTGATCATGCAATTGATTTTTTCTCACAATTTACGGCACAGTTATTCGAGTATATGAAACAAAACCCTGTAATGGCAAAACTATTTGTTCTTATGGCAGAAGCACAAAGAAATGAAGGTACACCAATGCATATCAGAGAAATAGCGATGAAAGTAGAAACGATTGAACAGTTTGTCTCTATTATTGAGTGGGGGCAGAAGGAAGGAACGATAAGAGAAGGCGATCCCAGAGTACTTTCTAATGCATTTTGGTGTAGTCTTCAAGGGATTGTTGAGAGGTATGCAGTTAATCAGGAGATTGAGTTGCCTGATGCAGAGTGGATTGTTGATATAGTAAGAAAGAGATGATGGGGATTATGATGAAAAAAGTTGTAATAATAGGTGGCGGAATTGCGGGGATGACAGCAGGAGTAATGTTGCAAAAAGAAGGATATCAGACGGAAATTTTTGAAAAGAATGCAGTAGTAGGCGGACAATGTACGGGATGGAAAAGAGAAGGCTATGTTATTGACAATTGTATTCACTGGTTAACAGGAACTAAAGAGGGGAGTGATCTTCACGAATTATGGAAGGAAATTGGAGCACTAGGTGATAATATAGAGGTACATCAAAAAGAAATGTTTTTTTCATCTAAATTGAATGGGCAGACGCTTACTTATTGGAGAGATGCAGATAGGACAAGAAAGGAAATGTTAGAACTTTCTCCGCAAGATGAAAAAGAAATTCATAAGTTGATAGATCATGTGAAACTTGCTGAGAGTTTGGAGATTCCGGTAGAGAAACCTTTTGATTCCATGAATTTGTTAGAATTTATAAAGCTTGGAATGTCCATGAAGGCAATGGGAAAAGTAATGAAAGAGTACGGAGCTATTGATATCAAGGAGCTTGCTTTTCGTTTTAAGCATCCATTAATTCAACGATCTATTATGGATTATATGCCGCCGGGATATCTGGCATTTGCGTTCCTTGTTTCTTATGCGACGGTGATTGGTGGGAATGGAGATATTCCCAAGGGTGGATCGCTTGAAATGGCGATGCGCATTGCTAATAAGTATAAAGTAAGCGGTGGAGTATTACATACGAATGCAGCTGTAGAACGTATTCTGTTGAATGGAAAAAAAGCAGAAGGGATTTTGCTACAGGATGGAAGAAAAGTCAATGCCGATTATATAGTATGTTCTTGCGATACCGACTATACATTTCGGAAACTATTACCTGGCGCATATGTGCCCAAACGTTTAAAGAAGCAATATGGAGAGCGAAGAAAATATCCGGTAAGCAGTGGATTTCAAATTGCGTATGCCGTTAATGGAGTGTTTTCGGAGCTGACCGGAACAAGATTTTTTTCATGTGATGAGATTGAAGTAGGTAATCATTCAGTGAGAACTATGAGTATTTATTCCTATGACTATGAACCGGATTTTGCACCGGAAGGTAAAATGATCATTCAATCTAATTTTGTTCAGTCAGAAGTAGATTATAAGTATTGGGAGAAGCTTTATTCAAATAAAGAATTGTATGAGCGGAAGAAAAAAGAAATTGCACAACAAGCTATGGAAAGAATAATTGTAGAATATCCTTTTTTAAAGGGGAAAATACATGTACTTGATGTGTGGACACCAATGACATATGTTCGCTATTGTAATTCATATAAAGGAGCTTATATGAGCTTTGTGACAACTAAAGCTGCAAAGAGTATTACAACACCAGGAATTATTAATGGAATAGATAATGTTTTGCTTGCGAGTCAATGGCTCATGGGACCCGGAGGACTTCCGGTAGCAGCTGCAATGGGGAAATTTGCTGCATGGAGAATTATAAAAAAGTCAGACTATTAAATAGATTGAAAATAGTGTGAATATACCCTTAGATTATCAGACAAATAGCGGCATAAACAGATAATGTGTAAATATATCGCAAAATATGTATCTTTAGGCACAATTTCGCTTGTGTATGTAATAGAAAAGCACTATAATACTATCAACATATAATTTTTATGCATTTACAATTATATTTTATACACAGGAGGAAGTAGGGAGGGGTACATATGGAAACAATTAAAGCGAAAAGGAGTTTGGGGCAATTTATTCTCACCATTTTTATTGCAGCCATGGTAATTACGCAAGTTGTTGTGGGGAGCTTAATTGCATTCAGAGTTTCTGACACATTTTCAAAGACAGAAAAGGAATCGGTAAAGAATCTAAACAAACAGATCGGTTTCTCCATCGAGAACTATTTATCCGGCTATGAGGTTGTGATTCGCTCATTGGCTGGACAAAATGCACTAAAAAAAGTTATGGATAATAGCTCACAAGAAGATGTTTTATTACAGGTACTGGAAAGCTATGTAGAAGCAAACCCGAATATCACAGCTATTTATGCAGCGTTGGAGGACGGCCGTGTTCTTATGAGGCCTGCGAGAGATGATTTGGGCGATGTTGATCCCAGGGATAAAGAGTGGTATATCGCAGCAAAAAATGCAGGTGATTTTGTATGGATTGATCCTTATTTCGATACGACAATAAATGAAATGGTAGTTACAGCGGTTCATCCGGTATACAATGCTTCGAATCAATTTATAGGTGTTATTGCTGCAGATATTAATTTGAAAGTGATGAATGCTCAGACTAAGGATATCAAAATTGGGGAAAAAGGATATCCTATGGTTATTGATAAAAATAACATTATTATGACGCATGCAGATGAAAGCAAAGTCGGCACAGAGCTGGTAACACAGGCGATCAAAGATACGATAGCAAATAAGCAGGAAGATTTAGTCTATACATATGAAGAAAACGGTGTTACTAAGACCAAATACGGATCTGTTTATTATATGAACAATATTGATTGGTCTGTTGTATCCACGTTCTATTTGGATGAAATTCAAGCGGAGAGTAATAGAATCATCATACTTTTAGTTGTTGCATCCGCGATTGCAATTGCTGCCGGGTCTGTACTTGTTTTACTATTCACCAAAAGGTTCAATCGGAATATTAAAAAATTGATTGAGTCTATGCAAAGAGCGAGAACCGGTGAATTAGGATTTTTGTCCAAAGTAAAATCAAAGGATGAAATTGGTGTATTGAGTGCTTACTTTGATGAAACCCTTTTGGATTTAAGTAAATTAGTTGGTAATATTCTTAATGCATCTTCACTTTTAACGACTTCTGCTCATAGCTTAGCAGCTACCAGTGAAGAAGTGAGTGCTTCCTTTGATGAGATTACGAAGACGGTGGAAGATATTGCGGTAGGTGCACAAGATCAGGCACAGGATGCCGAAAAAAGCGTGAATATTGGAATGTCTTTATCCGAAAGATTGAATGAATTGAATGATTATACAAACCATATGGTACAATCGGCCAAGGAAACAGCATCTGCTTACTCGGATGGCATTGAGTCTATTAACACATTGCAGAATAGAAACGCAGAGTCTATGACGGCAAATAATAGTATAGAAGAGGTGATTCGCCAATTAAATGACCGTACGATTGAAATTGGCGTTATATTGGATAGTATTTCTAATATTTCAGAACAGACCAATCTGCTAGCTTTGAATGCTTCTATCGAAGCTGCAAGAGCAGGGGAGCATGGAAGAGGTTTCTCGGTGGTAGCAGAAGAAATCAGAAAGCTTGCCGAACAGTCAGCCGCTTCAACGAATGAAGTGAGGGATATCGTTATTAATATTCAAAGTGACAGCGCTAATTCGGTAGAGCGTATGAGTTCCTTAAAGACGATTTCTCAGAAACAAAGTGAAGCAGTTCTTCAGGTAGTGGATTCTTTTGAAGTGATAAAAAGTTCTTATGATATTATTTCGGAAAATATTAGCCAAATCAGTGATTCTGTTCTTAAAGTTAATGAAGATAAAGAGCATATCTTGGAAAGCATTGAAAGTATTTCTGCTGTTTCTGAGGAAACTGCCGCTGCTTCCGAAGAGGTTACAGCTACCATGGACCAGCAGGCATATGCAGTGGAAGAGGTTGCAAAAGCAGCACAAGATTTAAATCAGATTTCCAGCCAGCTTAATCAGGAAATTGAGAAATTTAAAATATAATAGTAATTATATTTCTATGAAGATGTGCGGTCTGGTTTTTGTGAGCCGTAGCATAACTTTCCGGGTAATATTTATTTGTTGTTATTACAGGTTAGAAGAGTCCTATATTTACAGACTTTCTAACCTGTTTTTTGTTTATATTTTGTAGTAGAATAACAGAAGGCAAGGTTATGGTAACGAAGGAAATTACAAAAATGAAAATACTTGTGAGAAAGCAATTCAAATCACTTGAAATATATTATAATTGTAAATGAAAGGAATTGACTTTATATGGAAAAGGAAGATAAAGTAGCGATTATATTTATGAGAATAACTCTGTTTTCAGTGGCTCAGGGCAAGAGAGGGCTGAAAGCTTGATGAACTTTTATAAAGATGATGAGATAAAAGCAATTTTTGATATTTCCGGTGGAGATATTGCAAATGAGATTCTTCCATTCTTGAATTTTCAAACGATTGCAAAATGTAAAAAGAGTTTTTGGGGATATAGTGATTTAACGACTGTTATCAATGCGATTTTTGCTAAAACCGGTAAGAAATCTGTATTATATCAGGTGAGAAATATAATTAGTGCAGATGCCGAAAATCAACTAGCCAACTTTACAAATACTATACTTAACGATCGAATGGATTTATTTTCCTTTAACTATGAACTTGTGCAGAAGGAAGAAGTAAAGGGAGTTGTAGTCGGGGGTAATATAAGATGTCTGCTAAAGCTTGCCGGTACGCAGTTTTGGCCTGATATGAATGGAAAGGTTTTATTACTGGAGGCGCTAGGTGGAGCTATTCCGCAAATGGTTACATATTTAAACCAATTAAAGCAAATTGATGTATTTGATAGAATTAACGGAATTCTTTTAGGGACCTTTTCTAAGATGGAAGAAGAAAGTGGTTCTCAGATGATAATAGATTTAGTAAGGCAATATGTAGGAACAGACCTACCGATTGCTAAAACGAATGAAATCGGTCATGGGGCTAATTCCAAAGGTATTGTAATAGGAGAAGAAATTTATTTAAAGAGAAATAAATGATCTGTATAGATATCGATTGATTTGTTAAAGGAGAGGAATATTCTATGAAATTCTATAGTTACGGGTCAATAGGCCTTCCTGTTATTATGCTTATCCATGGCGGAGGTAACTCAAAATGGATGTTTGAGCGAGCGGCCAAGCTTATGGAAAATGAATATCGTGTCATTGTGCCTGAATTGGACGGGCATGGAGAAGAAAATGCGATTACCTATGAATCGGCCAACGCGGAAGGCGATAAGATAATCGAATATATCGATAAGGAGCTGGGGGGAAGGCTTTTTTGCATTGCAGGGGCCTCTCTTGGGAGCCAGATAGCGATGGAAGTTTTGAGCAGAAGACCATATGTGGCGGAATATGCCTTCTTAGAGAGTGGAATCAGCCGTCCGAAGAAGGTGATGGCAAAGCTAATGGCACAAAAGTGGCTGTTGGCCTTTATGGAGAAAATGTATCGGTGGAAATGGCTCGTGCGGCTGCAGTGTAAATATAGTGGATGGCCTCAAGAACTTGCCTATAAACTAGTAGAGGATGTTATGGAGGTGAGTGTAGAGAGCAACTATAACTTGTATCGGACTTATTTTAATTATAAATTGCCTGAAAGCATATGCAGGACGAATGCAAAGGTTCTTGTCATATATGGTAGTAAAGAGAGCAAAATGATAAAGCAGGATGCTCAATATGCGGCTTCTCGAATAGCAGGCAGCAGTATGGCTGTATTTGAAGGATATGGGCATTGTGGATGCAGTCTGGGGAATCCGGAGAAATATGTGGATACGCTAAAGCAATTTTTGAGATAGAAGATAGGAGATAAAGGAAGACTTATGAATTTTTATTTTGCCCCGATGGAGGGGATTACAGGATACATATATAGAAATGCCTATCAGCAATTTTTTCCTCATATTGATAAATATTTCACTCCATTTCTCTCGCCGAACCAAAATCGTGCTCTAAGTCCGAAAGAAGAGAGAGATATTTTGCCGGAAAACAATAAAGGTATGTATGTAGTGCCTCAGATTCTGACAAATAATGCAGAGCATTTTATTCGGGCTTCGAAAGAGCTTAAAGAGAAATATGGATATGATGAAGTGAATCTAAACCTTGGTTGTCCGTCGGGGACTGTGGTATCAAAAGGAAAAGGTGCAGGATTTCTTGCAAAGAAAGAAGAGCTGGATTGTTTTTTATGCAAAGTATTTGAAGAATTAGATTGTAAAATCTCGATAAAGACAAGAATTGGGAAGGAGAGTACGGAAGAGTTTTATGAATTGATGCAACTTTTCAATCAATATCCATTGCATGAGTTGGTTGTGCACCCCAGGCTTCAGACGGATTATTATAGAAATACACCGAATAAGGAAATGTTTGCATATGCGGTTCGGTCAGCACAAAGCTCCCTCTGTTATAATGGGGATCTTTTTGAAGAACAGGACTACAGGGAATTTTGCCAGGAGTTTCCACAAATAGATACCGTAATGCTGGGGAGGGGATTACTTATCAATCCATCATTGATTCAAAAGATTAAAACAGGAAAGGCGCTTGATAAAAGAGTGTTGAGAGCATTTCATGATAAGTTATATGAGGATTATAAAATAATGCTTTCGGGTGATACCCCCCTTTTATTTAAAATGAAGGAACTGTGGTTTTATATGATTCGTATATTTCGGGACTCCGAAAAGTACATGAAAAAAATAAGAAAGGTCTCTCGGTTGTGCGATTATAAGGTTGTGATAGACGACCTTTTTAGTGAAATAGAATTGATATAATTATAACAACATAAATATACAAAAAATGGCAGGAAATTACATGTACAAATCTTTATGATTTAGATATATTATAGAAGTAATGTAAATCCTCTGTTTGTTTGTAATTATACTAACTAACTTGGGTGGGGGTATGGTTTTTAAAATCGCATTTTCTTTTGAAGGAGGCAGCCACGTAGTCATTGACTATGTGGTTGTTTTCTTTGCTATTTCCCCCAACTTGAGATAAAATAGTGGAAGAAAAGTTCGGGAATATGAGCTTGAACTCAGACAGAAAAGGTGGGGCTTATGAATAACCAATTGACACAAAATGATATTAAAAGGATGGAAGAAGAGATAGAATATCGTAAGATAGTGGTTCGTAAGGAAGCGCTGGAAGCGGTAAAGGAAGCGAGAGCCCATGGGGATCTGAGTGAAAACTTCGAGTATTATGCGGCGAAGCGTGAAAAGAATAAAAATGAGAGCCGCATCCGTTTCTTAGAGCGGATGATCAAGACGGCAGAAATTATTTCCGATGAATCGAAGGTGGATGAAATCGGAGTAAATAATACAGTGGAAGTTATATTTGAAGAGGATGGATCCACAGAAGTTTATAAAATTGTAACTACCGTCAGAGGGAATTCGTTGGAAGGGTTAATTAGTACGGAATCGCCCATAGGAAAGGCGCTTCTTGGGCACAGGGCAGGGGATCGGGTGCATGTGCAGGTAAATGATTCTTTTGGATATGATATTGTGGTGAAAAAGATAGAAAAGACTATAGATGACGGAAGCGATAAGATTAGGAGCTTCTAAAGTAAATAAGCGACATTTTAGGATGGAGGCCCTTCCCTATGATTTTAAGATTCATAGGAGAGGGCCTTTTTATGTAATAGGAAAGTGATTTTCAATTCTCGAGGTGGGAAATAATGCACAAAAATACTTTATATAAAAAGTATAATATGCACAAACATAATAAAATGTGTTGACAAATTCGAGAAAAAATGTATGATAAATATATAAAGAAAACTATTTCGGAAATGTGTTTCTTAAACAAAAATAAAGGAGGGGAGAAAGATTAGGTGAAAAAGAAAATATTGATAATCGGTAGCTTAAATGTAGATATGGTAATTGAGATGAAGAATATGCCGGTTGTAGGAGAAACAGTTCTTGGAACAAAACTTACTTATATCCCTGGAGGTAAAGGAGCCAATCAGGCATGTGCAGCAGCCAAATTGGGAGGAGATGTAGTAATGCTTGGCTGTGTGGGAGAGGATGAATTTGGAGATATTCAGAAAAGTAATCTTTCTGCCTGTGGTGTGGATACAAGGTATTTTAAAAGAAGCAAGAAGAAGGGCACCGGAACGGCCAGCATATATGTGGATGAATGCGGAAATAATAGCATTGTTGTGGTAGCAGGGGCCAATCAGGAATGTGATATTACATATTTACAGGAGTATGATGATGTAATGAAAGCTTGTGATTATGTTATCTTGCAGATGGAAATACCATATGATGCGATCTCATATGCAGTAAAAAGGGCAAAGGAACTGGGCAAGGTGGTGATACTTAACCCTGCACCGGCGCCGGATGAGCTACCGGATGGGATTTTGGAACAGCTTGATTACATAACTCCCAACGAGACAGAATTGATGAAACTGTGCAAAAGAGACGGAGAGACAATAGAAGATTTTACAGAAGGAGCGAAAGTTCTTTTGCAAAAAGGAGTAAAAAATGTACTGGTTACTTTGGGGGAGAGGGGCGCACTTCTTGTAAGCGAAGAAGGTGCCGAGATATTTCCGACCAGAAAGGTGGTTTCCGTAGATACAACGGCAGCAGGTGATTGTTTTAACGGCGCTTTTACGGTAGCACTTGCGGAGGATAAAGGGCCAAGGGAAGCTGTGATATTTGCCAATGCAGCATCCTCTATTGCAGTGACGAGGAATGGAGCACAAACTTCTATTCCGGATAGAGAAGAAGCGGACGAAGTTTTGACTAGTACGGGCGTGTAAAACGCTTGCGGAACTTTGTTTGTATAAAGAAACAGACTAATGGGAGAAGAAAAGAAAGAGAGGTATTGTGTATGAAAAGGTTAACAGCATTGTTAATGGCAGGGGTTATGGTATTTGGCATGACGGCTTGCGGAGCACAGAAAACGGAGCAAAGCAGTGGGGGGCAGACGGCAGCAGAAACTCCGGCTGAGAATAATGCGCCTGCAGAGGATGGAGAAGATTCCGGGAAAAGTGCAATTTTAATTGTCAACGGAAATCTGGGCGATTTAGGGTTCTTTGACTCAGCGAATGCAGGAATGCAGAGATTGAAAAATGAATTGGGACTCAGTGTACAAGTAATAGAAACCGGCGATGAAGAATCCAAATGGGAACCGGCACTAGCCGACGCGGCGGAAGAAGATGTGGATTATGTTATTGCGGTATCCCCTTCCATGGTGGAACCGATGCAGAATATAGCACCGCTTTATCCGGAAAAGAAATTCCTTATGATGGACAATACAGTTGATTTTGCGAGCGGAGATTACAGCAACGTATATTGTGCTACCTTCAAGCAAAATGAAGGTTCCTTCCTGGCAGGAGCGGTTGGGGCAATACTTGCGAAGGATACGGGAATGTTGGGATTTGTAGGTGGTATGGATATTCCTCCTATTAATGACTTTTTAGTTGGCTACATAGAAGGAGCACTTGCAGTAAATCCTGATGTTAAGGTAATTGCAACGTATCCCGGGGATTATTATGATCCTGCAAAAGGAAAAGAGCATGGCATCGTTTTAAGCAATCAGGGTGCAGAAGTTATGTTTGCTGCGGCAGGCCCCACAGGTCTTGGTGTTATTGAAGCAGCGGTAGAAGCGGATAAATATATTATAGGTGTTGACTCCGACCAGTCGGCAGGATATGCTGCAAACGGCGATCAGGAGACAGCAAACCAGATTGTAACCTCTATGATGAAAAATGTAGGTGATGCTATTTTCAGAGCGATTGACCTCGACTTAAAGGGAGAGCTTGCATTGGGACAATCTGAAAGCCTCGGTATCGTGGAAGGTGGTATAGGTCTTGCGAAGAATGAGGTTTATAACAGCACATTGACCGATGAAGAAAAAAAAGCAATTGAAGATATTGAAGTTAGATTAATTTCAGGCGAATTAAAGGTAAGCACAGCAATCGGTATGACAACAGAAGAGCTTGACAAACTAAGAAGCAGCGTTGCACCGTAAAAAGAATTATGATTGTTGAGGGCATCCGCACTTGTTATGCCGGACGCCCTCGCATCATACAAAGAACGCGGGGTATAGGGATGAATGAAAAAGTAATTTTGAAGGTTGAAAACATTTGGAAGGTATATCCGAATGGTATTGTAGCTAATAAAAATGTAAATTTTGAAGTCCATGAAGGTGAAATTCATGCGTTGATTGGAGAAAATGGAGCGGGAAAATCCACTTTGATGAAGATATTGTTCGGTATTGAGACACCGGAAGAGGGTAGGATCATACTGAACGGAGATGAAGTGAAGATAGAAAATTCGAAAAAGGCAATCAGCCTCGGAATCGGTATGGTACATCAGCATTTTATGCTTGTAGATTCATTGACGATTGCAGAGAATATTGTCCTCGGTAATGAACCAAAAAAATACGGCCTGTTCATGAACAAAGCACAGATGATCAAGCAGGCGAAAGAATGCTCGGAAAAATATAACTTTAATATAGATGTCAGCGACAAAATAGAAGATGTCAGCGTAGGAGTAAAGCAGAAGACAGAGATTCTAAAGGCTCTGGTACGCGGAGCAAAAGTTCTGATTTTAGATGAGCCTACGGCGGTTTTGACTCCCCAGGAAACGAAAGAACTTTTTGTAGAGCTGAATACGCTGAAAAAGCAGGGACATACCATTATATTCATTTCCCATAAATTGAATGAAATTATGGAGATATGCGACAGAGTGACCATTATGCGGCATGGAACGACGGTGGATACTTGTTTCATTGAGGATACAAGTCCACAGGATATATCGAATAAAATGGTGGGGAGGGAAATCGTTCTCCATGTGGACAAGAAACCGGCAAAACGCGGAGAGGTATGCTTGGAAGCAAAAGATCTGGTCTATGTTAACGGCATCGGCAAGAAGGCACTCGATGGTGTCAGCTTGAAATTGAGAAAGGGAGAGATATTAAGCGTCGCCGGTGTGGAGGGCAACGGGCAATCTGAGCTGGCAGCAGTTTTGACAGGGATGAAAAAGCCGGTAAGCGGAAGCGTAAAAGTACGCGGAAAAGAAATTGAGGAATTTGAACCTGCCGTATTCCGTGAGAATAAGCTGACTTATATACCGGAGGATCGTATGACTAACGGATGTGCGGCGAAGCTGAGCATCGTAGACAATATGTTTACGGATAAAATAGAAAGCTTCTTGAAAAAGAACGGTATCTTCCTGGATAAAAAGAAAATGAAAGAACAGGCGGAGTTTCTCGTAAAGGATTTTAATATTCTGTGCGGATCTATCCAACATCAGGTACAGATGCTGTCCGGCGGTAATATCCAGAAGGTCGTCGCAGCCAGAGAACTGACACAGGAAGCTGAAATTATCATTGCGGAACAGCCTACCCGAGGTATTGATGCGGGTGCATCGGAGTTAATACGAAGAAAAATCGTGGAGTTTAGAGACAGAGGAGCAGCCATCTTGCTCGTTTCTGCCGATTTAAATGAGGTGCTGGAACTTAGTGACAGCACAGTGGTAATGCATAATGGAAAGATCAATGCTTATTTTCAAGATACATCTAAATTGACGGAAGAAGAGCTCGGCTATTATATGCTGGGTGTAAAGAAACAGACAGAAAAAGAGGTGAGTGCAATATTATGAAGGCAAAAGATAGATCGATGAAAAAAATGACAGTAGAACAATTTAATACATGGTTTGAGATGCTCCGTTTTGCTTTGGCTATTTTTATTGCATTTGCTATTTCTTTTGTTATTATGTCTTTTTCGACAGAAGCTCCGTTTGCGGCAATCGGTAATCTGTTTGTTGGCCCTTTGACCTCTGTAAGGCGGTTCAGTACAGTTTTGGAAACGATGATTCCGCTCACGTTTGCTGGACTTGCGGTAAATGTGATGTTCAAGGCAAATCAGTTTAACTTGTCAGCGGAGGGAGCATTGTTCATGGGTGCTCTTATGTCGGCGATTCTGGCTATCTATATGCCTGGCCCTCCTATTCTGGTGATTATAACAGGTATGGTGGTGGCAGGAATAGCGGGTGCATTGGTTTGTGCGATTCCCGGTATATTAAAAATCAAGTGGAATTGCAGCGAAATGGTAGTATCCCTTATGTTGAACTATGTGATTCTCTATTTGAGCACATATATATTCAATCAGGTGGCAAGAGATCCTGATTCCGCTTATAAGGCTTCTTACAGCTTTAGAGAGGGAGTAAATCTCGGCAATATTATTCCGAGAACCCGACTTCATGCAGGTATATTTATTGTAGCAGTATTCGTCATTCTCACATATATTTTCATGTTTAAAACAAAGTGGGGTTATAAGCTGCGTATGACGGGAAGCAATCTTCACTTTGCTAAATGTGCCGGTATCAGCGTAGCGAGTGTGATTATGAGTTCTCAGCTTATCGGGGGATTTATTGCCGGAGTGGGCGGCAGCACCGAAATGCTTGGCATGTATTCTCGTTTTCAGTGGTCTTCTCTGCCGGGATATGGCTTTGATGGTGTTATCTTGAATATTTTGGCGAAAGAAAATCCGGCTTATATTCCGGTAGCAGCCTTTTTCGTAGCCTATCTAAGAATAGGTGCGGATTATATGTATAAGCAGTCAGATGTCGCGGCGGAGATCGTGGCAATCATTGAAGGTCTGGTTATCGTATTGGTGGCAGCGGCAGCTTTCCTTTCCGGATTCAGACACAAAATGACAACGAAGGTATCCAGAAATCTATTAGAAGCAGGAGGTGCGAAATAATGTCGAGTGTATTAGAAGCTATTTTCAGTACCACCTTTTTGTTTTCTGTAATTCGAGTGGCGACACCGTTGATACTGGCGTCTATGGGGGCGGTTATCACATCGAATGCAGGGATTACCAATATAGGTATCGAAGGAGTCATGCTTGTATCTGCTCTTGTCGGTGTCTTTTCCAGTGCCTTCGGTTTTGGTCCCTGGTTCGGTTTTCTGATGGCTATCCTTACGGGGGTTATCTGTTCTCTGGCTATCGGTTATGTATCCATGAGCTTGAAAGCCGATAGCGTACTTACCTGTATCGCCTTCAATACCATGGCGATTGGAGGAACGGTTTATTTCATGTATGCGGTAGTGAGGGATAAAGGGACGACCATTGCGCTCAATTCAGGAAAGCTTCCTTCTGTGGAAATACCGATTGTCAAAGACATACCGGTTCTGGGTGATGTTCTATCCAATCATAATGTAGTATCCTATATTGCTTTTCTAATGATTATTGCAGTATATATCCTTCTGTATAAGACACCTCTGGGGCTTAGGATACGGTCGGCGGGAAAAGCGCCGGGTGCTTTGTCTTCCGTAGGTGTGAGTCTTTTGAAAACAAGATATATTGCACTTGGAATCAGCGGTATTCTGGGTGGTATGGCAGGTGCATTCATGTCCATGGGATATGTGACATGGTTTTCCAAGAACATGACGGCAGGACGTGGATTTATCGCCTTGGCGGCAGATGCTATGGGGAACTCCACTCCCATAGGAGCGGCATTATCCTCCCTTTTATTCGCAGCGGCGGAAGCACTGTCTTACTCCCTTCAGATTACGATGATTCCACCGGAGTTGGTTCAGATGCTCCCTTATCTCGTAACGATTGTAGGACTCGTGGTATACGCGGCGAGAAGGAGCTCTTTAGATAAGAAAAAACGTGAAAAATTGGCAGAAAAATAGTTAATCAGACTTATGTTATGAACGAAACACATAACTGTGAAGGTACTGAACAGTTACCGAAGCGGAAATATTCAAGAAGGAATAAGGTGATAAAATGAGTAAAAAAATACCTATTATTATAGACTGTGATCCGGGTCACGATGATGCGATGGCAATTTTATGGGCGTTGGCATCGCCGCAGTTAGAAGTACGGGCGGTAACAACGGTGGCTGGGAATCAGACCATTGAAAAGGTAACGGCTAATACCATTAAAGTATTGACGAAAGCACGCAGGCTGGATATTCCTGTGGCTATGGGAGCGAAACAGCCACTTATCAGAAAGCTGGTAGTAGGAGGCGAAGTAGTGCATGGAGAGTCGGGACTGGAAGGACCGATTTTGCCGGAATGCGGATTTGAACCGTCTAAACTGACAGCACTTGAGCTTCTGATTAAGACGATAGAAGAGTCCCCGGAAAAGATAACGCTTGTTCCTATCGGGCCGTTGACAAATATCGCTGCTTTATTCATTTTAAGGCCTGATTTAAAGGAGAAGATAGAACGGTTATCCATCATGGGCGGCGGTGCTTATATGGGTAACTGGACGCCTGCGGCAGAATACAACATATGGGCGGATCCTGAAGCTGCAAAGGTTGTGTTTAATTCCGGGCTTCCTATTATTATGGCTGGGCTGGATGTGACGCATAAAGCTTATATTACGAGAGAAGAGAACGAAGTTCTGCGCGCTCAGGGAAATGAAATTTCTGTTTTTGCGGCAGAATTGATTGATTATTTCAGCCGCTATCATTATGAGGTAGAAGGCTTCCCGGGATGTACGATGCATGACCCTACCGCTGTTGCGGCACTGCTTTATCCGGAGATGTTTACCAGTGTAACTTGTAATGTGGATGTGGAAACGACAGGAGAACTGACAACGGGGATGACCGTAGTGGATACGATAGGATATAAAGAAAAAATATTCGGTGAAAAAGCGGATAAAAATACGACTGTATTGCTTAATGTGGACCGGGAGAAATATGTGAAAGCCTTTTTTGCAGCAATGAAAGCTTTGGATTAATTATTACGCTTTAGATTAAAACTTTTGTGGATGTATGTAAAGGTAGAGAAGTTAAAGAATAAGGAGATAATAATGCTGTGAAAGGAAAAATATTTCAAAAGAAGCTGGTTTTACAGATTTTAGTAGCAATTGTGGGGCTTATGATATGCGGTGTGGGTGTTGGTATATTCCTTTATAGCCAGTTGGGGGTAGATCCTGCCAGCGTATTACAGCTTGGACTTGGCAATGTCTTTCATGTAAGTTATGGGACGGCCTCGGCTCTGAGCAACATAGTGATTTTGTTCATCGTTTTTATAGTGGATAAATCTTATATTAATTTATCATCCCTGCTTGCTATCTTCGGAATCGGCTATACGGCAGATTTTGTCAGCTTTTTGCTGGACTTCTTTATTAAAGGAGAGCCGGGGATCGCAATTAGAATATTGATGATTTTAATAGGCTGTCTTATTATGGCTGTTGGCATTGCCACATATATACGGGCGGGCCTCGGTGTCGGAGCCATTGATATGGTGTCTGAGGTGATCAGTAACAAGCTTAAATTTTCTTACCGCATAGTCAGGGTAGTATGTGATATCACGTTTGTAGTTGTTGGTTACCTACTCGGTGGAATTGTCGGGGTAGGAACAGTAGTGGCGGCTTTTATGACTGGGCCTGCGGTACAGTTTGTCAGACCATACGTATATAAGGTGACGGATAAGGTGTTGAGAGATAGTAGAGGATAGTGTGAAAATAAGATTTTCACACTGTGAAAGGCGGTGTTTGTATGGTGGATGTTATTTTGGATATTGATTCTGTTGGGGACGATATATTGGCAGTTCTCTACGGAGCACTTAGTAAGGATATTAATCTTCTCGGAATCACTGCGGTGAATGGTGCCTGTGGGAGTATTGAGCAGGCGGTAAATGTAGCGCTCAATACGGTAGCTCTTACGGGAAAAGATATTCCGGTTTATGCGGGGGCTGCGAAGATGCTCGCACCTAAGGCGGTGGGAGTGGATGGTGATCCAGTCAACTTCGATGAAGAGCTCAGGTGGAAGTTCGGCGCACGTTTGGACAAGTTCAACGAGACAGCCAAGAAGTCGGAAAAGGAAGCGGAGAAAATAAATGCTGTGGATTATTTGATTCATGCATTTAATGAAAGACCGGGTGAAATTGTACTGGTGACTACCGGACCGGTAACCAATATTGCTCTGGCGTTGCAAAAGGATCCTTCCATAGCGGAGAAAATAAAGGAAGCATATGTTTTGGGTGGTGCCTTTAAAATATCCGGGAATATTACTCCGGTGACGGAATATAATATTTGGGCAGACCCGGAAGCAGCGAAAATTGTACTTAACTCCGATATGAAGATAACTCTCGTTCCGCTGGATGTATGTGAAAATAACCAATTTGCGGATGGGATGATGACAAGAGATCATCTTGCAGAAATGGTATATGAGGGCAAGGGTGCCGTAGTGGACTATATTGCGGACAAGTTTCCTATATATATCGATATCTGGAGAGAGTTCTTTCAGCTTGGAGGCTTCCCTATGGATGACGTAATCACTCTGGCACTGGCAGCGAACCCGGAGCTTTGCGAATATACGGAAGAAGTGTTTGTGGACGTGGAGCTGGAGGGTGAGATAGCCAGAGGACAGACGGTCGCTTATTTTGGCAGACAGATTGTCAGAAATCCGAAAAAGGAGCATAAAAATACGAGAATTGCCAGAAGCATCGATGGAAAGAAATTCATGAACCTCTTTGTGAAAACAATTATCGAACAATAGTTTTACATATCATGAAAAGCATGGGGGAATCTTCATGCTTTTTTCGCATTACGAATATCTGCAAAATGTGATATACTTGTTTAAGTAATTTCTATATTTTACATAGGAAAGGGGAATCCCGTATGAACATTAAAGACATTGCTAAGCTGTGCGGTGTGTCGCCGTCTACCGTATCCAAGATTCTTCATAATAAAGATGAGGATATAAGTGCACTGACGAGAAAAAAGGTTCTGGAAGTCATTAAGGAATACCAATATGTGCCTTATTCCAAGGTCATAAACAGTATGGCCCCTAAAACGAATATAATAGGCGTCCTTTTGTCCGATAGTACCTATGGTGTGCAGGATATATTGTATCGCATAGAAGCTGCCGCCATTGAAAATGGATACAGTATTATGCTATGTAATACGGCAGGTGACAAAGATAAGGAAGAGAAGTATTATCAGATAATGAAGAATAAAGGGGTGGATGGTATTATTTCTGTTTGCCAGGCGGGAGAACTGCCTGAAGATATGAAGATACCTGCCGTACAGATTCTAGATAAAAAGAGTAGAACAGGAAAAAATAAAGCAGCGGATATCTATTTCGATATGCGGGATGTAGGCTATCTTGCGGCTAATTACCTGCTTGAAAAGGGACATAATAAAATTGCATGTCTGCTGGAAGCGGGGGATGAAGAGATAATGGCCGGTTATCTCAAAGCATATAAGGAGAGATTTGTTTCGCCGAATAAGGAATGGATATTTCTTGGAACAGAAGAAGATATTATAAGCATAGGGATATCCAAATGTCTGAATGAGGATATAACGGCTGTAATATGTGCAAATGCGGAGATTGGAAATGTTGTTTACGAGAAAATAAGGGAACGGGGAGATATTGTTCCTGATAAAATATCGGTAATCAGTGTGAGGGACAGCTCTTTTGCAGAAAAGTCATATCCGAAGATGACGGCGGTCCATGTGTCAGCACTAAAAGTTGGCAATGCTGCAGTAAATGCTCTGATTCAGATAATGGAGGGCAGAAAGCCTGTTTATGAATGCAGGGAAAAAATAGAGCCTGATATTTGTGAGAGAAACAGCGTTATGGTTCCCACCGGGCATGAACAGGGAGGGAAGATTGTTGTAGTAGGCAGCATGAATATGGACTGCATGATAAATGTTAGCCATATACCTACCGGAGGAGAAACGGTAAGATCTCGGAATATTATTTCCCTGCCCGGAGGAAAAGGGGCGAATCAGGCGGTAGGAGCGGGCAAGCTGGGAGGGCTCGTTTATATGATAGGAAGGCTTGGAAACGACAGCGACGGGAAAGAGATATATAATAGCCTGGTGAATAGCGGTGTGAAAACGGACGGAGTCGTTTTCGATGATGCTATCCCTACCGGTAAAGCATATATCAATGTTGCAGCTGATGGCGAAAGTACTATTGTAATCTATCCCGGTGCTAATGAAAAGCTTGACCGCAGTCAGGTGCGGCAATATGAACAGCTTCTGGATGATGCGAAGTATTGCTTGCTGACATTGGAGATTTCGGAAGAAACAGTGGAATATACGATACAAAAGTGTAAGAAGAAAAAGGTAAAGGTCATTTTAAAACCTTCCTCTGTGGAGAAAATGAAAGAAAGCCTATTTGAAAATATCGATTATTTTGTTCCCAATGAAAAGGAAGTAAAGCAATTGATTCCGGAAGCAGCAACAATTGAGGAGAAGGCAGATATTCTCGTTAAAAAGGGAGTGAAAAATGTCATTATCACTTTAGGGCACAAAGGTTGTTACTTGAAAAATGATCATTATGAAGGCTATTTCCCGGCAGCAGACTTTCATCCGGTGGATACTACCGGTGCAGCCGATGCCTTTATCAGTGCTCTGGCAGTTTCCCTAAGTGAAGGAAATGGTATCTTACGGGCAATCGGTTTTGCTACTTATGCGGCGGGTATAAGCGTTGCCAGACAAGGAGTACAGCCTGCCATGGTGGATCGGAGAGGACTTTCTTTATATAAAGAAGAAATAGATAGCTTTTGTGGTAAAAATACCTTAAAGAATACAAAATAGCTGAAAAAGTAGAAAAAAATGGATATATAAAGTATAATGAGGAATTAGAAAGGTCGTAATTGGACGTAACGATGAGGTGTATCATATTATATGAATAAGACAGCATTTGTCAGTGGGGCTTCCCGCGGAATCGGCCGGGCGGCAGCAAAGAGTCTGGCACAGGCAGGATATGATTTGCATATAACATGCAGGAAGTCCATGCAGCAGCTTCTGGAAGTGAAAAAGGAGCTGGAAATGAATTATGGAATCCGCTGTATGGCATATACTTGCAATATGGGCAACTATGAAGAGGTAAATCGCGTATTTGAATCGATTTCTTCTTTAGAGGTACTAGTAAATAATGCGGGTGTTTCCTATATCGGTTTATTATCGGAAATGGAAATCGCCCAGTGGCAGGAAGTTATGGACACCAATTTGAATTCTATTTTTTATACTTGTAAATGTGCGATTCCCCTTATGCTTAAGAAGAAAGCGGGAAGAATTATCAATATATCCTCCGTTTGGGGGAATGTAGGAGCTTCTATGGAGGTAGCCTATTCCGCCTCAAAAGGCGGGGTGAACAGTTTGACAAAGGCTCTCGCCAAGGAACTTGCGCCGAGCCATATTTGCGTAAATGGAATTGCTTGCGGGATAATTGATACTAAGATGAACCAGTGCTTTGATGAGGAAGAAAAGAGGGCTTTGGCAGAGGAAATACCGGCGGACCGTTTTGGAAGCCCTGAGGAAGTAGCGAAGATGATTATGCAGCTTGTGGATGCTCCGGAATATATGACAGGGCAGATAATTACCATAGATGGCGGGTGGTATTGAAGTAAAAGTGAAAATTAGAAAGAAAGAGGTAATGTTTATGTATGATTTAATAATTATCGGTTCAGGACCGGCAGGATTGTCAGCGGCGATATATGCGAAAAGAGCAGGGCTTAAAACTTTGGTCTTAGAAAAAAGTACCATGAGCGGAGGACAGGTGCTTACCACTTATGAAGTGGATAATTACCTGGGACTTCCCGGAATCAATGGTTTTGATATGGGGCTGAAGTTCAGAGAACATGCGGATAATATGGAAATTGAATTTGTTGAGGCAGAGGTGCTCGGTATTAAGGGCGTTGATGAGTGCTCAACAAAGGATATGAAGGCAGCCGGTATGGAACTTGCTGCTTGTGAGAAGAAAAGTGCACATTTAATAGAAACGAGTCAGGGAAATTATGAAGCGAAGACAATTTTAATCGCTACGGGAGCATCTCACGCTAAGTTAGGAGTGGAGGGAGAAGAAAAGTTTTCCGGAATGGGTGTTTCTTATTGTGCTACCTGTGATGGGGCTTTCTTTAGGAACCGTACAGTTGCCGTTGTGGGTGGTGGTGATGTTGCGGTAGAAGATGCTATTTTCTTAGCGAGAACGAGTAAGAAGGTATATTTAATTCATAGACGAAATGAGCTTCGGGCGGCCAATATTTTACAGGAAAGCATGAAGCGGATTGAGAATATAGAGGTAATTTGGGATACAGTAGTAGAAGAGATAAAGGGAGAAGACCAGGTACAGAGTATCCTCCTTCGTGATTTAAAGACGGAGGAACAAAAGGAACTCGCGGTAGATGGAGTATTCATTGCGGTAGGTATCCATCCTAATACGGAAAGCTTCGAAGACGTTGTAGAGCGTGACGAGAGAGGCTATATCGTTGCGGATGAGGATTGTGCGACGGGAACTCCCGGAATCTTTGTTGCAGGGGATGCCAGAACGAAGAAACTCAGACAGATTATTACGGCCGTAGCCGACGGTGCCAATGCGATAACGAGCATTCAAAGTTATTTTCTATAGAAGAGCGGAGTGAAGCAATGCATAAAATAAGCATTATTGTTCCTGTTTATAATGTAGAAGCCTATCTAAGGCGATGTGTGAATAGCCTGGTAAACCAGAGATATGAAAATATAGAGATTATACTTGTAAACGATGGCTCCCCGGATAATTCGCCAGCTATATGTGAGCAATATGCGAGAGAGGATAAGCGAGTGAAGGTGATCCACAAGGAAAATGGAGGATTGGTCTCTGCTTGGCAAGCCGGTGTAAAGGTGAGCGAGGGGAAGTATCTCTGTTTTGTGGATAGTGATGATTGGGTAGAACCGGATATGCTTTCAAAAATGATTCCTCTTGTTGCTGCAGCACAAGGGGATGTGAATAGAAAAGAAATTATTTGCTGCAATTTTGTAATTAACCGCCTTAACGAAGAGGATGCCAAAGCTGGGAGAAATGGAGTAGAGACGAAGCATTACCATGATCTCGCTCCGGGGGTATATGAAGGAGAGTTGTTGGAAAAAGATATAAAGAACCATTTGCTCGGGCATGAAAACCGCAAAATTTCTATGTCCAGATGTATGAAGCTTTTTTCCAGAAGTTTGATAGAAGATAATATGAAGTATTGTAATCCTAAGATTACGATGGGGGAAGATGTTAATATTGTTTTACCGGCATTGCTCGATTGTCGGCGGTTGGTTATCATGGAGGACGCATTATTTTATCATTATTTTTATAATAATGAATCTATGGTTCATAAGTATGATAAGAAGATGTATGAAGGAATACGCATGTTGTATTCTGTCATACAAGATATCTTTAAGGATAAAAAGAGAAAAAATGGGGAACTGCAAAGTAGGAAGGAGTATGTTTATCTCTTGCTCCTTGCGTTAAAAAATGAAATTAGAGGTGGAAGGAAAGACTATCTTCTTAAAGTACGTGAAATTTGCAGGCAGAATCGGGAGATTGTAGAAAAAACTCCGGTTATTGTGGAAAATAAAGTGAACAGATTTTTATATGCTATATTGAGAAGGCCGTGCTTTTTTTCTGTTAAGGCGGCGCGATTATTGTTTATCTTATATGATATGCGACGGTAACAGTTCAGATAGGTCTGCGCATTTACTGCGCTGACCGTAAGAAAACGTAAATGCTGCTGGCAAAAATCCCATCGCCGTAGGCGATTCTCATGGATTTTTGCATGTAACAGTGAAGGTATCTGAACTGTTATATACGGCGTTAGTGTTAGTAAGGAGCAATTTTATTAGTTTGGGAAGAATACAGGGGAGAAGAATGAAGCAATGACAGAAAATGAAACCAGGGAAAATAAAATATTACTATATATGCATGCAGGAAGTGGTAATCATGGCTGTGAAGCGATTGTAAACAGCGTGTGTCATATGTCGAAGAAAGCGCTTGTAGTATTGACCAATAGTGAAGCGGAGGATCGAAAGTATTCGTTGGCCTGCGTGAAGGAGGCGCCCCTATGTGAATTAGTGCAGGAAAGGCATTTTTCAAAGCATAGAATCGCTCATGTACTGTATTATATATGGAGGAAAGTGAAGAAGGATCCGGAATCTTTTCTTCGTTATCGATATCGTGCTGCGTTTGGACAGAAAATTTATCCGCTCGCTATTTCGATTGGCGGCGATAATTATTGCTATGATACGATGATCAAAGATTTGGTTCTGTCAAATAAAGCATTTAATGCACGAGGAACGAAAACGGTGCTCCTGGGATGCTCTATTGAGCCGGAGCTTTTTAATAAGAAGGAATGGAAGGACATGCTCACGGAGGATATGAACCGTTACCATGCGATTATTGCGAGGGAGTCTATGACTTATGCTGCGCTGAAGCAGGTAGTACCGGAAGAGAAACTTTTTCTTTTTCCGGATCCGGCGTTTACATTAGGAAAAAAGGAACTTCCTCTCCCGGAAGGTTTTGCGCCGGGGAATACAATAGGTATTAATGTCAGTCCTATGATACAAGATAATGAGAGCACAAAAGGGATTACAATGTCTAGTTATCAGGCGCTGCTTCGTCATATTATTAAGACTACAGATATGCAGATTGCCTTGATTCCTCATGTGGTATGGGAGAGAAATGATGATAGGAAACCAATTGCGGAGCTATATGAGGCTTTTAAGGATACGGGTAGAGTGATTGTAATTGAAGATGCGACTTGTGAAGAGTTGAAAGGATATATTGCAAGATGCCGTATGTTTATCGGGGCGAGAACTCATGCAACAATTGCTGCTTATTCGTCATGTGTCCCCACACTGGTGGTAGGGTATTCTGTGAAAGCAAAAGGAATTGCTAAAGACCTGTTCGGTACATATGACAACTATGTTATACCGGTGCAGCAGTTACAGAGCGTAGATGCCTTAATCGATGCCTATGAATGGATGTCTGACTATGAAGAGGATATGAAAAAGCATTTGGAGGAAGTTATGCCGGATTATATAAATAAGGCGTTGAAAACAGGAGAAGAAATAGAAAGGATATGGAATTGTATAGTTAAAAAGTAACTGGAAAATATATCCTGTCGTTGACAAAGTATTACAAAAATGCTATATTATTTTACAGATGTAATAAATTTGTAACAATTTTAACACTAGTGTTAATAATTAGCGGAGGGTATTTCCTGTATGAGACAGAAGAACGTGAAAATTGTAATGTGTGCCGTGACAGCAGTTCTTACATTTTCAAGTATTGACATGAAGATAAATGCAGCGGCGGATGTGACGACGGTATTGCCGTCTGTAGGTATTGATTATACATTGGCATCAAATGCAACGTCCTTGAAGACAATAAAGGATGTAGCGGAGACAGAAAAAGTAGTATCAGGAAGTACAACGAGTACAAGTGTATCGAGCAATGGATCTAAAACAGATGCACAGACAACGGGAGCAAGCGTTACAAAGGCCTCCGCAGATGAAACAGCTAGTGCAGAGAAAAAAGTCATCGAAGAGACAAAAAATGTAGATACATCCAAAGTCGATGAACATATCTTAAAAAGTGTAGAGAAAAAATTAGATAAAAAAGCTGAGGAAGAAAGCTTCAAGAGCCTCGTTATTGCGAAAGTAAATGATTATGTTAATGTAAGAAGTACTCCGAGTGAGGACGGTGAAATACTTGGAAAGCTTTATGACAAATCAGTAGGAGCATTCATCTCTGAATCCAATGGATGGTATGAAATTAGTTCCGGTTCTGTGACAGGCTATGTGAAAGCGGAATATTGTGTGACAGGTGATGCGGCAATCGAGTTAGCGAAAGAAGTCGGAACGAGAATTGCAACAGTAACAACAACGACATTAAAGGTACGGGAGCAACCGGGTATGGATGCTGCAGTACTTGGTTTGATACCGATTGAAGATCAATTAATAGTAACGGAAGAAATGGAAGGCTGGATCGAAGTAAATATTGAAGAAGGCGATGGCTATGTTTCTACCGATTATGTGAATCTTTCTACCGAATTCGTAAAGGCGGAATCCAAGGAAGAAGAAGCAGCAAGGCTTGCTAAGGAAGAAGCGGAAAGAAGAGCAGCACAGGCAGCGGCAGCGAGAGCATCGCAGTCTAATAATTCCTCTTCTAAAGAGACGATTACATATGCGTCCAGCGGTGGCAGCAGTACAGGACGTTCGGTTGCTGATTATGCCCTTCAGTTCGTTGGCAATCCTTATGTATATGGTGGTACGAGCCTTACGAATGGAGCGGATTGTTCCGGATTCGTTATGAGTGTCTATGCGAACTTTGGTGTGAGCCTGCCTCATTCATCAGCAGCAGATAGAAATGTAGGTTCTGCAGTAAATGGTTTGGAGAATGCACAGCCAGGTGACCTTGTATGTTATTCAGGTCATGTGGGTCTGTATATAGGAAATGGTCAGATTGTTCATGCGTCTACCTCTAAAACAGGTATTATCGTGTCAAATGCGAACTATAGAACACCGCTTTCTGTAAGAAGAATTTTTTAATAATATGATTAATACGAAGAGGATGTCTGGATTTGAGACATCCTCTCTTTTATGAAACGCATGCCCTTTTGACCTTGGTATCATATAATAAGTACTATAAAAGTTTCAAGGAGTAATCATATGGATTATTATATCGGAGAATCTGCCGATAATCAAATCGAGATAGGGGAAGGCGCTATTCCTTATATTACTGACTCAAGGCAAGAGGCAATTGATAATACACTTTTCTATACGACGAGGTGGACCAGTAAGAATATGCAATTCGCGCTTATGTCTGTACCCGTCAATACAGAAACAGGTTTGGATGTACACTATAATTCGGATCAGTTTTTATATATTGAACAGGGAGAGGCATTTGTTTTCATGGGTTCTTGCTATGACTGCATTAACATTCAGCATCGAGTATTTGAAGGTTATTCTATAATCGTTCCGGCAGGTGTATGGCATAATGTGGTGAATATCGGAAGCTTGGATTTAAAAATGTATAGTATGTATGCTCCGGCTATGCACTCCTATAATACTGTTTTCAGGACAAAAGAAGAATGGTTCGATCATTATGAATTTTGATAACCATCCAAAGAATAATTTTGAAAAAGCAACTTGACAATTTCTAACTTGTACAAGATATACAAATGACACAATTTAGTTATATAATAAGTGTAATAAAGTGCACAAGTTATCCACATAGGAAAAGAGCTAAAATAGGGCATTAATGACTTATGCACGGAGTTATACACATTATCCACATGTTTTCAGCATAAAGAAAGCTAATTTTTATGCTAACCTTGCGAACGAGCGTTTTGTATAGTTCTAATAAAAATGTATTTTCTGTCAGAAAATGTCGAAAAAACTATTGACTTTATTAAAGTCTTAAAGGTAAAACAAATTGGGTAAATTGTTGTACAAGGGAGTAAAAATATGGTATAATGCTTGTACAATAATCCAACGAAAGGATGAGTGATATGAAGTTTATTATAGCAGGTAAAAATATTGAGGTTACAGAAGGATTACGGACAGCAGTCGAGGATAAAATAGGTAAATTGGGGAAATATTTTAACCCGGAAACTGAAGTACATGTAACATTGAGTGTAGAAAAAGATAGACAGAAGATTGAAGTGACAATACCGGTGAAAGGAAGTATTATTCGTTCGGAGCAGGTAAGCAATGATATGTACGTTTCCATTGACCTGGTGGAAGAGATTATCGAAAGACAGCTTAAGAAATATAAGAATAAGCTGGTAGATCAGAAGCAATCGGTGGGATTTTTCAAGAAGGAATTCATTGAGAATGACTATATGGATGAAGAAGAAATCAGAATTATCCGTACGAAGAAATTCGATATTAAGCCGATGTATCCGGAAGATGCATGCATTCAGATGGAACTGTTAGGACATAGCTTCTTCGTATTCTGCAATGCGGAGACTGATCAGGTAAATGTTGTATATAAGAGAAAGGGTAATACCTACGGTTTGATTGAACCTGAATTATAGAATTCGGAAAACTTATAGAAGAATATAAAAGGGCTGTGGTAAAATGGATGAGTTATCATCGATGGGACACAGTCCCTTTTTCTCTTTTGGATAACTATGAAGGAGAGTAAAGTTACTTTAATATGCAGAATTATTTATACGAAAAGCTATTCTGATCTGCTTATAGGGCATAGAAGCCTTGTTTTTTACATATATTGCAATGAAGTGTACCGGACGGTGAAGTATGCAATATTTAAAAAGAATAAAAAAGGCAATCATAATCGAGGGAATTCTTCTTTTTGGTTTTGCTATTGTCTGGGCTTCCGGATATCTACGAGAAGGTATTTATGAAAAGGATGTGCCGGATCATGAGGACCAGGCGATAGAAGTGGAAGTGTTTGCGGAGAAAAAATTCATTAAATGGGTGGATTTCAATATCACTTATGAAGCTTTGTGTGAAGCGTATAAGTGGGATGTGGAGACTTATCAGGAATCGTTGGAGGATAAGTCTGTAGTACATGTTGATTGGATTGAACTCCTTGCCTATGTAGGAACAAAGCATGGGGGGAGTTTTCCCTCCGGCAGCGTAGCTGAGATTAGGAAAACAGCAGAAAAATTAAAAACAAAGGAAGCGACCATAAAAGAACTGACTAAGGACATGGAGTATTATGCCTATTATTTGGAAGCATATACAGCAGTACTCGATGGCTTCGTGGGAGAATATGAGATTCAGAAGGCTACGGAGAGCGGAGCCGTGGAATGGCAGAAATGTTACGGATTAAAGGCCTTTTCGCCTGTAGCAAAGGGATTTGCTTATAACGATTATGATGACTTTGGAACCTCCAGAAGCTATGGATATTCCAGACCGCACCTTGGGCATGACATGATGGGACAGACGGGAACACCAATTATCGCAATCGAGTCCGGTTATGTAGAAGCCATTGGTTGGAATCAGTACGGGGGCTGGCGTCTGGGCATCCGAAGCTTCGATGGGAAGCGGTATTATTATTATGCTCATCTTAGACAGAATTTCCCTTATTTCAAGGAGTTGGAGGAGGGAAGTGTAGTGACTGCCGGCCAGGTTATCGGCTATATGGGGCACACGGGATATAGTACGAAGGAAAATGTGAATAACATTAAAGTGACGCATCTGCACTGGGGATTACAACTTATCTTCGACGAATCACAAAAAGAGGGAAATAACGAAATCTGGATCGATTGTTATCAGTTGACGAAATTCTTGTATAAGAATCGTTCGGAAACAATGAAAAACGAGGAAACGAAAGAATGGTATCGGATTTATGAGATGAAGGATCCGGCAGTGGATGCATATGTAAAGAGAGGAAATGGGTAAAATTACTCATTTCCTCCTTTGTTATTATAATCTATTTATTGGGGAATATTTTACGGAGAATGTATTAAGGCTGGAGAGATTATAATTGAGGATACGCCGAAGTTATGGAGGTCTGGTACAGAAGAGTAGCTTAAAGAAATTAGCATATGTGTAGAGTTTTACTGAATAATTTTAGTAATATTTACTATTGCATAATACGAACCAATGTTCTATATTGCCAATGCCGCATGCGAAGTAACTATTAACTAATTATTCAGGAGGAAAAAATAATGGAAACTTTAAATAGTGTATATGCTCCCTATATCGGAGCGAATGGAAATTGGTATGTAGATAATGAAGATACCGGAGTAAAGGCTCGGGGACCCATCGGACATCAGGGACCGGTAGGCCCTCAAGGTGAAATTGGCCCTATGGGTGAAACCGGTGACAGAGGGCCTCAAGGTCTAACGGGAGATACCGGTGCAACAGGTTCTCAGGGCCCTCAAGGTGAAAAGGGCGATAAAGGGGACAAGGGGGATACCGGTCCCCAGGGGGAGATAGGTTTAACTCCTTCACTGGCAGAAAATTTAACCACAGTAGTTCCGGGAGAGGCCTTGGATGCTACAATGGGCAAGGTATTAGATGATAAGATAAAAGATCTAAACAATGGTTTAAAAAATAAAGCAGATATCCGCCCGGTGAAACATACATCCGTCCAGTCATTTAACCATGGAATAACAGGAAGTGTATCTCTAATAAAATACGGTTCCATTGTAATAGTAACTGCGTCATTATCAACGCCTATTGTCATTAAAAATGAAACTATTCTATTTTCAGACAACAGCATTAATGCAACATTCGGATTCCCCGAACACGATTACCATTGCTGTTTGTCACATTTTGTCAACGATATACCGGATGGTACTGTTGGTACAATGTCGATAAAACCGGATACTGGTTTAAGAATTTCATTTCCTGCCGTCGGACAATATAGAGGTGTGCTTGTGTATTGTGTCAAATAAGTTGGTGTGATAATACCAGATTACTAAATCTTTAAAAACTTTAATAAATAAAAATTTATAACCTAAGAGCTGATAGAGAGAAATCTTTATCGGCTCTAAAATTTATAGAAAAAAGGGATTTGAAGGAACACAATAGCTTGTGTGAACGTATGATAGTAGTAGAGCAGTCTACGAAATCGGCACATCACAATATCGATGAAATTGCCGAGGAAAGGAAATATTTTATGAAAAATAATGAATTTGCAAAATGGGCGAAGGCAGCAGGAATCAGAGCGATTAAAACAGTGGCACAGACGGCAGTAGCCACAATAGGAACGGCAGCCGTTATGTCGGAGGTAAATTGGGTAATAGTGGCATCCGCATCGGCACTGGCTGGGATATTATCTTTGCTCACATCGACAGCGGGACTACCGGAATTGAAAGAATAAGGAGTGAAAAGCATAATATTTTCAATTCTGCAAATAATATTGCAATTGTTTTTTATATTGGAGGTATTTTATGCTTTTAATTAAGAATGGTATCGTATACACAATGGCGGGTGATTTAATTGATCCGGGAAATGTACTGATAGAAAATGGTAAAATAATAGAAGTAGGTAAGGAAATTAGAACAACTTTAAAACCGGATACTTTTGTTATTGATGCGAGTGACTTATGGGTAATGCCAGGCATAATCGATGCCCATTGTCATATAGGAATAACGGAAGAGAAGGATGGAATAGAAGGAGATGATTGCAATGAAGCGACCACTCCGGTAACTCCTTACTTGAGAGCCATAGATGCCATCAATCCCTTTGACCCGGCCTTTCATAATGCTTTACAGGCAGGCATAACTTCCGTTATGGCCGGACCGGGAAGCTCAAATGTTGTAGGCGGCCAGTTTGCCTTTTTGAAAACACATGGAAGAGTAGTTGATAAAATGGTCGTTTTGGCACCCGCTGCAATGAAAGTAGCCTTTGGAGAGAATCCGAAGAATAATTTTAAAGAAAGTAATATGAGTCCGATAACAAGAATGTCTATAGCGGCATTGCTAAGACAGGAGTTGTTCAGAGCATCACAGTATAAGCTGAAAAAGGAAAAAGCAATAAATAATAATGAATACTTTGAGGAAGATTTTAAATTGGAATCATGGATGCCTGTTCTGAATAAACAGATACCATTAAAGGCTCATGTCCATCGTACTGATGATATATTAACGGCGATACGAATAGCAAAAGAGTTTGATCTCGATATGACATTAGATCACTGCACCGAAGGTCACATTATTGCGGATGAAATAAAACAAAGCGGGTTTTATGCAATAGTCGGTCCTGATTTGTCTTCCAGAAGTAAGCTTGAAGTACAGAATGCTGATTTTAAAACCCCCGGAGTTCTAACAAAAGCAGGGGTGAAAGTGGCAATTATATCGGATCACCCTGTTACGCTTATTCAATATTTGCCTTTATACGCCGGTCTGGCAGCTAAAAAAGGATTAGGAGTTATAGAAGGGCTTAAAGCGATTACAATAAATCCTGCAATTATTTGTGGAGTTGCAGACAGAGTCGGAAGCTTAGAAGTGGGAAAAGATGCAGATATAGCTATCTTCACAGGTAATCCGATGGAAATTTCAACAGAAACCGTCTATACGATAGTGAACGGAGAAATAGTATTCCAGGTAAACAGTTAGAAAGGTAGTCAGATAATCAAATGACTACTTTTTGTATGTCTCGCCGGCATTTATAAAAACCGAAAAGTGTAGCAAGCTAGAGAACCCGGAATATATTTATAATAGCTAATAATGAAGGGAAATACACGTATGGCTATTAGAATATTTATTGATCAAGGACATAATCCCAGCGGATATTTTAACAGTGGTGCAGAAGCAAACGGCTTGACAGAATCGGAGATAAATTATCAAGTGGGATTATATTTACAGAATATGTTAAATAATGATTCGCGGTTCGAAGCACGTGTATCCAGGCCGGAACCAGATACTGTTTTGGGGACAAACAACACCACCAGCCTGGCAGAGAGAGTCCGTATGGCCAATGAGTGGCCGGCAGACTACTTTATCAGTATTCACTGCAATTATAACCCTAATCCTATCTACAATGGGACAGAAGTGTACATTTACCAATATGGTACTCAGGCCCAATGGCTTGCAGAACAGATAATGGATGGAATAACTCAGGTGACCGGAACGAGAAATAATGGAATAAGGGAAAACTCTTCTCTGTATGTTTTAAGAAATACAAATATGACATCAAATCTTGTGGAATTGGCATATTTGAGCAATCCTTCCGATGCAGAAAAATTGCGTAATAACCAATACGGATTTGCTTATGGCATTTATATAGGATTGCTTCGGTACTTTGGTTTTGCTTGATGGGTAATGGCAATGAGATTTATTTTGGATAAGTTGATGATTTCAAATGTGAATGAACGTCTTAGTGTAACTAAGACGTTCAACAGACATTGCATATAGGGAAATAAAATTCCGGTATACCGGTTGAATATGGAGCAATATCATACTGTTGGTAATAAATAATGCCATTCAAGGGCTGCAAGAAAAAGTTACTTGCATTAAAGTTATCCCTCAATAAAAATTTATAATTATCGAAGTATATGCCTGGATCTCCCTGTAATCTTTCTGATATCTGTTGCTGAATGCATTCTTGCAAATCGATCAAAGAGTCCGGTGTGAGGGGATATACATCGCCCAGTTGCATTAATTTTCCGGTTTTAAGATTCCATGTATTCGATTTACGTATTGTATTGCCGTGTGCACCGCCGGTATAAGTGTAAGTGTCCATATAGAGACTAATAATGCAGCACTGATTATATGTTACTGTAAAATCAACCATAAATTCATAGTTATTGAATGGTCTATCTGTGGAATCCTTTGCATTTTCTCGAGCCATTTGGTATAAGACCGTGCGGCAATAATCTTCACTGGCTTTTGCATTGAGATAATAAAAATTATTTATGTTTTTTGCGGATTCTGATCTGGATACAATGCACGGATAATAAATTTTATATTTTAATACAGGTATATCATCATAATACATAGTAGCTTCAAGAGATTTTCGATAAATATTTTGCATAATAACACCATAACTTAGTAGTTGTTTTAATATATGCATAAATGATCAGAATGACAAAGGAATCTTATTCTTATATTGATGCATCAATAATATCTTGTAGGTATCCAATCCTCGGTTCTTTCAAAATTAGTATTGTATGGAAGAAATGGGGGTGCAATGGTCAGGGACATTTTCAAATCAACATTCCCGATATTAAAAATATCGTGCCAGGTTCTGGATGGGACCAATATAGAAAATCCGGTATGAGCTTGAGCTTGAAAATTAAGGTGTTCCTGACTCGTACCCATCATAACTAAAGCAGTTCCCTGCTCAATGTAATAAGACTGATCTGTATTTATACGCATATCTACTCCTGCGTTACCATTGACCGGAATTGTCATAAGCCCCAGCTGCATATAGAGACCAGTCCAATGGGCAGTAAAAAAGTTGGTATTGGTCATGACGTCTCGTCTTAAATTTGTTACAAAGGGAATGGAGGGCTGATTGACGTTGCTTGAGCGGCCGGGAAATATATCCATATTGTTACTCCTTGTGAGATTAGATAATAGTATTATATGAACCGGTTGCACTAAGTTGTATAAGATATTAATTGCTTTAATAGATATTATTTTATATCTATCGCTTTTTACTTTTATCATCCACACAAAAGAGGCAGCGCAATGCAGGATATTCCTTGTGCTGCCTTCCTATGAGAAATATGGGGTTAGATTAAATATTGATCTTGATATAAGTTTTTGATTAAGGTTCATGGTGTGAAAGCCATTCTTCTTTCGTTGTGTATGTGGTATTATAGGAATGAAAAGTAGGGGCATACACCGTAACCATTTTCAAATCCACCTGTCCTACGTTTACTACGTTATACCAGGCTCCTGCAGGGATAAATATTCCGAAACCGGTATGCACAAGTGCTTGAAAATTAAGGCATTCCTGCCAGTTGCCCATAGTTACCAGCCCACTGCCCTGAGTAACATAAAAAAACCGATCTGAGTTTTGATGCATATCCAATCCGGTTTCAGAACGGACAAGAACAGACATGAGTGCAAATTGTATATTCCTGCTGGTCCACTTTGTAGCAAAGAAGAGATTGTTATTTATGGCATCTAATGCCAAGTTAGTTACAAAGATACTAGATGCCTCGCTCGCAAAGCCGGAATAGTCGGAGGATTCATCCGTGTTAAAATCCATGTTATTACTCCTTGAAATTTCTTGCAGTAATATTATATGCATTTCATGTTGAAAAGTGAAAAATTTTGACGAAATTTAAGGCTTTGCAGACTGTGATTTATTCTTCCTTCTCTTTTGAAATCACTTCAAGAATGTTTATCAAGTCATAAACAGAATTCAAACTTACATTACGTTTTAAAATATTGTTCTTTAAATCAATAGACAGTGTTTCGAATTTTTCCCGGAGTTCCGGGGACACATAGGATGCCATATTATCACCTCACAGATAGTATGCGTAATAATTTGAAATTTATTTACTATAGATGTACCCTTAAGGTAATGCATCTCCATTGGAGACGATGAAAAATGAGTAATTTCACCAATTTCCCCCTTTGTTTCTTAGTGAATTGGTGTATTGACGAAGCTGCGTATCAATTGCTAATATGAACATATGGCATTTCACTACAGTTGTATAATAAGGAATAGCGTGGACAAAAGTGTGGGTATAGCGAAACGAGAAGAAATTACCGGGAAGTTAACAATTAAAGATGTGGCAGAAAGCTTGGGAGTTAGCGAAAGCACTGTATCCAGAGCGATTTCGGGTAAGGGGCGAATCGGTGAAGCCACAAGAAAAAAGGTATTTGACTATATCGAAAAGCATAATTATATGCCGGGAATTAATTCAAATGGATTGATTTCCGGAAGAACTCATAATATTGCGTGGGTAATGCCCGGGGATTGTGACACGGTAGAGATTCCCTTTTTTCAACATTGTATGCTGGGCCTTTTGGAGGTAGTGGAAACTTTCTCCTATCACCTTATCGTTACGGTAAGCGGCTGGAGTGATATATCTCACCTGGAACATTTGGTGAATAACCGTAAGGTGGATGGGGTTGTGCTGGCGAGAACGAATGTGGATGACCTGGCTATTAAATTTCTTAAGGAAAAAGGAATTCCTTTTCTTACGATAGGAAGTTATGATGACAATGAAGTAATTCAAATTGACCATGATCATCGATCGGCCTGCGAAGAACTGACTTCTATGTTGCTTCTTAAGGGGTATCAGAGAGTTGGGCTAATTGGCGGCAGCAGGAAGTTGATTGTAAATCTAAATCGTTACCAAGGCTATGCGGATGCGCTGACCAAGGTTGGCAAAGTACCTAATTCCAGTTTGATTTATATGGATGTGGAGAACTATGTGGCGGCAGAAATCGCTGTAGAAGAGTTGCTTCGCAAAGAAGTGGAATGCATTCTTTGCATGGACGATGCGATTTGTCTCTATGTTCTTAATAAATTGCATAAGGAGATGATAGAGGTGCCTCGCCATATGAAGGTGAGCTCCTTTTATAATAGCAATTTGCTGGAAAGCCATATTCCCGCGGTTAGTTCTATTGAATTTGATGCCAGAGAGCTTGGGAGGAATGCCGGGAAAATATTGATCGATTATATGGAAGGCAAGGCGGTCGAGACGAAGAATCTGCTAGGTTATGAGATTGGCTTAAAGGAATCAACGAAGAGTAATTAAAATAGTGTATCATTATAAATTGTTTGCGCAGTTGCCTGTTCATGTTGTTTGAGCGATAAATAAACATGAAGAGGGAAAATATGATAACATCTGGAATTATAAAATACGAGTTAATAAAGAAAAGTTTCCTAAAGAAGAATTCTTTAGAAAAGGATAGTAAAAAAATAGCAGGGGTGTCCATGCGCACCTCTGTTTTTTGTACGATAAAAGCAGGAAATGAAGAAGATACAGGCGGGAGATATCGATCAGACGACCGGAAAGGAGCGCAGCATTATGGATAATAAGAAGATGAGTTATGCGGAGATTGCGCAGAAGTTGGGTGTGTCAAGAACGACTGTTTCTCGGGCTATGTCGGGAAAAGGGCGTATCGGCAAAGAAACAAAAAAGATGATACGGGAATATGCAGTTAATGTTTGTGGTTATCCGGACCTGTTCTTCGAAGAAAAAAAGGATATGACGAATAATATTGCGCTGGTCATCCCCAGTAACTGGCGGCTTATTGATTTGCCCTTCTTTCAGAGGTGCATGATAGGGATTACGGAGATTGCCATGTTGAATAATTATGACACAATCATTGTCATGGCCGGAGACAGGGATGTGGGAAGCCTTGAAAGGATTGTAAATAATCATAAGGCAGACGGCTATGTGCTTGCCAGAACCTACGTGGATGACGTGTTTGTGAAATACTTAAAAGAAGCTAAAGTTCCCTTTGTGACCATTGGAAGTATTGATGATCCTGAGGTCATACAAATCGATAATGATCACGAAGAGGCGTGCAGGGATATGGTCTCTACAATGGTTCTAAGGGGAATGCGCAAGATTGCGATGATTGGCAATAACAGAAGCCATATGGTTACGAATGCAAGATTCAATGGCTATTGCTCGGGGCTGGAGGACAACCATATCGGAGTAAATCCTGATTATGTATTTTTAGATGTGCATAATAAGCTCAAGGCGGAGAAAATAGTGGATGAGATCATTATGAAAAAGATTGATGGTATACTCTGTATGGATGATACGTTATGCAGGTGGATTTTAACGAAGCTGCGGCGGGAACATATGCGAGTACCGGGGCAGGTGAAGGTTGCTTCTTGCTATGATAGTGAAGTATTGGAAGATTATACGCCTTCTATTACATCCATTCGCTTTGATGCGATTGAGCTTGGCAGCGTAGCATGTAAGGTTTTATTGGATTTGATTCAGGGTAACCGTGTGGATATTAGGACGCTTTTGGGATATGAGATTATTTTCAGAGATTCGACAAAGTAGGATGGGGAAAGTAGGAATAAAGAAAGGAGAGTGCGCATAAAGAAAATAAGGTTGCGCAATAGTGCGCAAATGAGCGCATAAAAAAATAAAATTTATATGCAAAAGGTAAAAAAATAAGCATAAACAAAAGTATATTCTGTCAATAGACAATAATTATAGAATTTAGTATGATTAATTTCAGAACAAGCAATTGCGCAAACGGTAGCAAAGTTCTAATGATGCAAAGCAGATTACCTATTAAATAATCAATTGGGAGGAAAGAAAATGAAGAAAAAACTTGTAAGTGCCATTTTGACGGCAGCATTATCCGTTTCCTTATTGGCAGGCTGCGGGGGGAGCTCCGAGACGGCAAATTCTGAAATCACAGCTACGACAAAGGAAAGCAATACAGAGGCAGTTTCAGATGTAGAAACATCTAACGAAGACACACAAGACGCTTCCGCGGAAGCGGCAGGTGAAGAGAAACTGACGGTATGGTGCTGGGATCCGGCATTTAATATCAATGCGATGAACAAGGCGGCAGAACTTTATCAGAAAGACCATCCGAACTTTGTTCTCGAAGTGCTGGAGACACCGTGGGAAGATGTACAGACGAAGTTGACAACAGCAGCAACTTCGGGCAATCTCGATACTCTGCCCGATATTCTGTTAATGCAGGATGCCGCTTTCCAGAAGAATGTTATCAGCTATCCCAATGCATTTACGAACTTAACGGATAAATTGGACTACAGTCAGTTTTCTTCCGGTAAGGTGAGTTTTTCCACAGTGGATGGAATGAACTTCGGTGTTCCTTTCGATAACGGTGCGGTAATTGCATCCTACAGAACGGATTTATTGGAACAGGCAGGCTTCACCATTTCTGACTTTGAAAATATTACATGGTCCGAGTTCATTGAAAAAGGAAAAGTAGTTCTTGAGAAGACGGGTAAACCAATGCTTTCTTGTGTGGGTGGAGAATCCGATATTATCGTTATGATGCTTCAGTCTGCAGGAGGCGGCTTCTTTAACGATGAAAACCTGGCACAGATTGTAGATAATGCAATTTTGGAAGAGGTTATGAGTACCTATGCTGAATTGGTAAAAAGCGGTGTTCTCGTGGAAGTGAATGACTGGGATTCCTATATCGGTACTTTGAACAGCGGAACAGTTGCCGGAACAATGGCCGGATGTTGGATTATGGCTTCTATCCAGGCGGCAGATGATCAGGCAGGAAATTGGGCAATAACCAATATGCCGAGATTAGATAATGCAGCGACGGCAACAAATTATGCGAATCAAGGTGGATCTAGCTGGGCAATTACATCGAATTGCAAGAACATTGACCTTGCAGTAGATTTTATGGGTTCCACATTCGGCGGAAGCGTAGAATTCTATGAATCCATTTTGGATACAGGAGCCATTGCATGTTACTTACCGGCTGGTGAAAGCGATATGTACGGAAAGGCGAATGATTTCTTCGGTGGAGATGCCGTATATGCGAAGATTATCGAATTTGCAGGAAACATTCCCGAATGTGAAACAGGCGTTTATTTCTATGAAGCTCGCGATGCGGTTGCGACAGCAATTACCAATATCGTTTCAGGCTCAGATGTGGCAAGCGAATTGCAGATGGCTCAAGATACCGTTAACTTCTCGATGGGAAGGTAAAGAATTATCTTGAAGTTTAAAGAAAGAAATACTAAGACAAAGGAAAAGGGGACGGTCACAAAGGCCGTTCCCTGGTAATGACCGTATGGACCAACTTATGATATTTGCAGCAATAAGTGCCTTTTTCGTAAAAGGGATGTGTGGATTCGCCAATACGCTTGTATTTACGACGATGACTAGCTTTCGATACCCTAATATAGATATTACGCCGGTAGAGCTTATCGTGGGATATCCGACCAATCTCGTTATTGCATGGAAGGAAAGGAAGAATACGGATATAAAAATATGGCTCTTTCCGGCGATACTCGTATGCCTGGGAAGTATTCCCGGAATGTTGTTTCTAAAGAATGCAAATGCACAGCACATAAAGCTGATTTTTGGAATGATAGTTATGATTCTCGGAGCAGAGATGCTCGTTAGAGAGTATTATGCGGGACGAGGCAAATCTTCCAAAGCGGTACTTTTTCTCATCGGCGCTCTTTCCGGCCTCATCAGTGGTTTATATGGAATCGGTGCTCTTCTTGCTGCTTATATGAGCAGGACAACGAAAAATAGCGGTGCCTTTAAAGGAAATATTTGTATCGTATTTATGATAGAAAATACTTTCCGGATTATTATTTATCTATTGTCCGGAATTATCAATAAAGAGGTTTTTGTAAAAGCGGCCTATCTTATGCCATTCATGGCGGTGGGGCTGGCCGGAGGCTTAATGGTATCGGGTTTTATGCCTGAGAAGATAATAAAACGGCTTGTTATTATTATGCTCATTATTTCCGGTGCAGCATTAGTTATAAAAAACATTTCGGTATAGGTAGAACAAAAGGAGAGGAGGAAGACAGATGAAAAAGAAATTGACTTTAGGACAAAAGCATAATTTAACGGGATGGACCTTCTTAACACCTGCGGTAATTCTAATTGTAATTATGAGCTTTCTTCCAATGGTTCAAGCACTCATTTTGTCTTTTAAGACTGGTATAGGCGCAAATATGTCCTATACAGGAATTACTAATTATATGCGGATGTTTAAGGATGCAGTTTTTATGCAGTCCTTGAAGAACAATTTTTTCTACCTGATCATCCAAGTGCCGATTATGCTCATTTTGGCACTTGTACTGGCATCTATGCTCAACAATAAGGATTTGAAATTTAAAGGGTTGTTCCGTACGGCGATTTTCCTCCCTTGCGCCACATCCCTCGTATCCTATGCGATTATATTCCGCTCTTTATTTGCGGTGGATGGTTTTGTAAATAATGTTTTGATCGATCTCGGTTTTTTACATACAGGCTATAATTTTCTGGGGCATCCTTTTAGCGCAAGGATTATCATTATTATTGCCCTTGTATGGAGATGGACGGGATACAACATGGTGTTTTATCTGGCAGGACTACAGAATATTGAATATTCCATCTATGAAGCAGCCAAGATAGATGGTGCTTCTCCTTTCCAGAGCTTTCGTAAGATTACGGTTCCTCTTTTGAAGCCGACCATTCTTCTTACGGCAATTATGTCTACAAATGGCACCTTACAATTGTTTGACGAATCGATGAATTTAACGAACGGCGGACCGGCTAATGCGACGATTACTATGTCACATTATATTTATAACGTATCCTTTAAATATGTGCCGAACTTCGGATATGCGGCATCCATGTCTTATCTGATTCTCATATTGGTGGCAGTGTTGGCATTCGTACAGATGAAAGTAGGTGATAAGCGTGACTAATAAGACAAAAATGACAGTATCTTACATATTTTTGACAGTTGTGTCGTTGTTTTCTATATTCCCGCTTTACTGGATGGTCATAGCTGCTACGAATAAAAGTGTGGATGTTGTGCGGGGGACATTACTTCCGGGAACTTATTTTATTGAGAACTTGAAGAATCTCCTGGCCTCTCAGAATGTGGGGACGGCGATGCTTAATTCCTTCCGCTATTCTGTTGTGCTCACCTTGCTTTCTTTGGTTGTTTGTTCTTTGGCAGGATATGGGTTTGAGATTTACCATGATAAGGGAAAAGATACGGTGATGTCGATTATTCTGCTGGCAATGATGGTGCCTTTCGCGGCAACTATGATCCCCCTGTTTCAGATGTTTGCCCAGGCAAGGCTGCTGAATACAGCGTTAGGCTTCGTACTGCCTACGATATCTACGCCATTCCTTATTATGATGTTTCGCCAGAGTGCCCGGTCGTTTCCTCATGATATTATCGAGGCTGCCAGAATTGACGGACTGAGCGAACTTTCCATTTTCTTTCGGATGTTCATACCGACTATGCGTTCCACTTATGCGGCAGCGATGACGATTACTTTTATGAATGCATGGAACAACTACTTATGGCCGAAGGTAATTATGCAGGATAATAAGAGTATAACGATGCCGATGTTGGTGGCAAATTTGAAAGAAGGATATTTTACCGACTATGGAATGCTAATGCTCGGTGTGTTATTGTGTACGATTCCCACAGTTATTATCTTCTTCCTGTTACAGAAGAGCTTTGCGGAAGGCATTACCGGGGCGGTCAAATAAAGAGTAAAATAGAAAAATTTGATAAATAAACGAGTGTAAAAGGAATTCTGAATACATGAAATATGTTGGGTAATGGAGGAATAAAAAGAAAAATGAGTGATTTTATTGTAAATATTATTCACAGACCGGAAATGGTTCCGGAATATGCGGAAAAAGTAACCGGTCATGGGAAGGAAGAAGATATCGGAAGAAAGGCACTTTTACAGGAGTCTCTCGATATTTTCAGATTCCAGCAGGAGACCGCTCATAAATATGGATTGAAGACTACCATACATATGACATATGCGTCATTATTCAATGAAGAGGCGGTACAGATTGCAAAAGAGCACCACGAAAAATATGGAGATGAAATTGCGCTGTCTCTTTTAGGGTTACCGTGTACGGAGTTTCGGGAGAAATATAAGACGAAAGATTTCTGTATCTGGATGTTTTCGATGGAGGATAAGAAGTCAATCGTCAATGATGTATTCGAAAAGTTTTATGAGAAATTCGGTTTTTATCCGGAATCGACCGGTTCCTATTATATGGATGCAGAGCTGACCAACTATATAAAAGAGGCTTACCCTATGGTGAAATGTGCGGTGGCCACTTGTTGGGAAGAAGGGCCAAAAGCATACCATACATGCAATAACTCATGGTATACCTTTATGGATGGCGGTCCATGGAATCCCTGGATACCGTCCAAGCAAAACACCCACGCACCGGCAGCGAATAAGGAAGAAGACAGCGGAATTGTGGCAATTCCCCATTTGTCCAGAGACTTGATTGCCTGCTATGACGGGAATGGTTCGAATTTTGGAACACATCCGCAAAATGTACTTCGGGGAATGATATATGATACCGAAACATGGGAATATCCTTATCTTTATAATGTGATCGATCAATATAGAGACTTGGAGAAATATAATAACGGATATTCTTATAATATGATGTTCGTGGGTCCGGGCTGGCTGAACAAAATGGGAAGGTGGGAAGCCTCCTATGAACTGCTCGCTAAGAGTTATGACGATGCGATGGCTTACTATGGTAAGCTGAAGGAAGAAGGAAAGCTGACGGATATGACGATGGCGGAATTTGCTGACTATTATCGTCAGAAGAAGACTTATACTGAGCCGGAATGTGCGCTTTGGCGAGATATTCTGTATGGCTCAGAGAAACAGTTATTCTGGTATAGTGACCCGAACATGCGCGCATGTATTAATATGGATCAAGGCGGTGCTCTCGTTGATCTGCGTCCTTATGTGGCCAAACAAGAATGGCCGGTAGGAATTGGAACGAAGCATGTGACCGATGCTTCTTATCCCTTTCTTATCCAGGAAAAATATCGTGCAGGTTATTTCACCCATTATGCAGGAGAAGGAACGGTAAAAAGTGCGAGGTTGATCTATCGGGGAGAGGAAGTGGATCTGTGCTTGTGCAGGACCAAAGCACACTACTCTGAAAAGGAAACAGTCAGAATCCTAACGCTTGACCCTGTGGATATTGAGTTCTACGATTTGACAATAACCCTTCAGACCGTCATTTCATTTGAAGAAGGAAGTTCGGAGATTAAAATTGAGAGAAATATATTGCATATGAGTAATCCCGATGCGGAAGTAGAGATTGATGAATATATGGTCGGATGTTATGGAACGACGGAATATTCGGAGCCTATGGAGGGAATTACACTTAGCTGCAGGAATCAGGAATGTACGGAAATCATTTCTTATGAATATAAGTGCAGGGAGATAACTCTGTCTTGTGCGGAAGAAGTGGCAGCTCACATTCCTCAGGTAGAGACAAGGGTTTCCATGCGCACGAACCGTGCGGATGCAGAAGGGTATGTGAAGGAAGGCTATGCGTTCTCGCCGATGTATACGCTCGGTTATACGACGAAGTTGAAAGAGAAAGAGGGGTTAGTATCATGGCTCAAGCTGGAAAAGGCAGATTGAATTACAGATGTCCGTCTTGTTTTATGAGGGACTTGGATTTGGATATGTTCTATGATAAAGAGAAAGAAGAGTATTATTGCATCAGATGCCAGTATGTAGGAAACGAAGAAGATGTGCTGGAGAAGAATCAGATGGCGAGATTCCGCTATGGAGATATGAGGAAAAGATTTACAGGTTTTGGATTTGAAGGCGGATAATAAAGCAGAAGAAAAACGAAGGAGGAAGTATAGTGAATTTAGCTAACTTACTTCATGGCGGCGATTATAATCCGGAACAGTGGCTGGACTGTCCGGAGGTGCTGCAGGAAGATATAGAACTGATGAAAAAGGGCAACATCAACTGTGTGACTCTCGGAGTATTTTCCTGGTCTGTGCTGGAACCGGAGGAAGGATGCTTTTGCTTTGACTGGCTAAGGGATATCATAGATGAGTTGTATGGTAATGGAATATTCACAGTGCTGGCAACGCCTACGGCTTCGATGCCTCATTGGATGACGGCAAAATATCCTGAGATTATGCAGGTTCATGCGGATGGAAAGAAGAATCTCCCGGGGAAAAGACATAACTTTTGTTATACCTCGAAGAAGATGAGGGAGAAGGCAAGAATAATAGACAGCAAGCTGGCAGAAGCTTTTGGGAAACATCCTGCTGTATTGCTATGGCATATTTCCAATGAGCTTGGCGGTAACTTTGGTGATGGTTCCTGCCACTGTGAGGAGTGTAACCTGGAATTCCGCTTATGGCTGCAGGAAAAGTATAGGACTTTAGATCGTTTGAATCAGGCATGGTGGACGACCTTCTGGAGCCATCGCTATACGGATTGGGAACAAATTCATAGCCCTATGCCGAATGGAGAGATACTCACCCACGGTTTGAACCTGGATTGGCATCGATTCGTGACACACCAGATGACGGGCTTTTGCAAATGGGAAATCGATTCCGTCAGAGAATATTCATCCTTTCCGGTAACGACTAATTTCATGTACTTTTTTAAACCTTTGAATTATTATGAGTTGCATCGATGTGTGGATATCGTATCTTGGGATTCTTATCCGTTCTGGCATAAGAGAAAAGATGAGGTACCGGTTGCCGTGAAGACGGCAGCCGCTCACAGTATGATGAGAAGTATGAAAAAAGCCCCATTTCTATTAATGGAAAGCACTCCTTCCTGTATTAATTGGCGTGCGTTTAATCCGGTAAAGCGGCCTCATATGCATATGCTTTCCTCTATGCAAGCGGTAGCTCATGGCTCTAATTCCGTGCAGTACTTTCAGTGGAGGAAGGGGAGAGGGGCTTTTGAAAAATTTCATGGAGCAGTTCTGGATCATAAGAATAAAGAGAATACGAGAACTTTTCTGGAAGTAACACAGGTGGGGGAACGTCTTGCAAAAATGAGCGAGAAGATAGCTGCTACATGTAACAGGCCAAAGGTGGCGGTCATTTTTGACTGGGAAAACTGGTGGGCGGTAGAGGATGCTACCGGCCCGATAATCGATATCGATTATGTAAAAACGTTTCTAATGCATTTTCGCAGCTTCTGGGAAGCCGGTATTGATGTGGATGTGATCAATATGGAAGATGATTTGAAGGAATATCGAATCGTAGCGGCACCGGTGAACTATCTGTATAAAGAAAAATATGCGCAGAAGGTGGAAGACTTCGTGAGAAATGGCGGGAGCTATATTACGACCTATTGGAGCGGCGTGGTAAACGAGTCGGATCTTTGTTTTACGGAGAAGCATCCTCTGCAAGAGGTGTTGGGGATTCGGCAGGAAGAAATCGATGCCCCGGGAGAAGAGTTCCGAAATGAAATTAATTATAAAGGCAAGGCTTATCCGGTTGGACGGCTGTGCGAAGTAGTTCATGCGAAGACAGCCGAAATACTAACTGTGTATGAAAAGGAATATTATAAAGGAAGTCCCGCAATCACGAGAAACTACTTTGGTAAAGGAAATGCATATTATTTAGCGGCAGAGTTCGGACAGGAATTCTTGAATCTTTTCTATAAGGAAAGAATGCTGGAAAAAGAGCTTGTCAACCCGCTTGCGAGTGAACTTCCTTATGGCGTGACGGTATCAGTGCGGGAAGGGGAAGAGAATCTCGTTTTCCTTCAGAACTTTAACGATGCAGAAGCAGTGATTCATGATGTCGAGGCATGGGTGGATGCGGATACCGGTGAGCAAATAGAAGGAGAAATAAAACTTTCGCCCTTCGAATGCCGGATTTTAGTTGAGAAATAGAGATGCAATTGCAAAACAGGCAAGTTGTGAAAATTTCATACACAATAAATAAAGATTGTGAAGAAAGATAGTATGAAAGTTTTCCATCCTCTGGTTATGCCAAGCACTACGCTGAGTCAGAGAAGGAATCCTTTTCAGCAGAGGCTTTAAGGATTCCTATGTCTCAGCTCCGTGGCCTAAAATCGCTTGAAAAATCTTTCATACTATTCTTTCTGATTCAGATATTATAAATTGTGTATGAAATTATAGAAGTTGATGAGTTTTGCAATCATCTAATAAGAAATAAAAAGAAGGGGGAGGCGATGGGGATGAATGAATTCATACATGGTATGGATATTTCTTCTATGGATGAGGTCGTAAGGCTGGGAGGGAAGTTCTATCATAAGGGGCAGGAGAAGAGGCTTGTGGATATTCTGAAAGAATATGGAGTGAATTACATACGTCTAAGGCTTTGGGTAGATCCTTATTCGGAAGATGGGATTTCTTATGGTGCCGGAGGCGGCGATTTACAGACGACAATCGCGATAGTAAAAGAAGTGAAGGCAGCAGGGCTTAAGTATCTGCTGGACTTCCATTACAGCGATTTCTGGGCAGATCCCGGAAAGCAGATTAAGCCAAAGGCGTGGAAGAAATATGGGGACGAAGAGTTAGCGAAAGCGGTGTTCGCCCATACGGAAGATACGCTGAAGCTATTAAAGAGAAAAGGGATATTCCCGGATATGGTACAGGTGGGAAATGAAATTACAAACGGACTCCTTTGGCCTGATGCCAAGAAACCTGACTATGATAATATTGCTCGTTTTGTGAATAGAGGCATACGCGGAGTGCGGGCGGTGGATGAAGATATCCCCATTATGCTCCATTTGGACCACGGGCATGATTGGGAAATGTGTTGTGATTGGTTCGATCATTTTCTGGAGAGAGGTGAAGAATTTCAGGTGATAGGTCTATCGTATTACCCGGTTTGGAACGGAGAATTAAAAGGACTGATCGACAATATGAATCTACTGGCTAAGCGTTATGGGAAACCCATTGTCGTAGCGGAAGTAGCACAGCCTTTTACGATGGAGGATTATGCGGACTATGAAGGCCTTAAACCGGAAGAAAGAAAAGGGGCAGCAGCGAAACCTGCCTTGTTAAAGCGCCTAGAATATCCGGCAACCGAAGAAGGGCAGGTCCTTTTTATGAGAAAGTTCATAGAAGGGATCGCAGCCGTGGAAAATGGACTGGGTGCCGGATATTTCTATTGGGAACCCGCGTGGCTTCCGGTGAAAGGAAGCAGTTGGGCCACAAAGGAAGCTCTTATGTATATGCAGGACCCTGGTCCATGTGGGAATGAATGGGCGAATCAGGGCCTGTTTGATTATGATGGAAATGCGCTTCCTGCGCTGGAGGTGATTAAGTCGGCATATCTGCGGTAAGATTCTTACCTATCATTATTGTAGTTATTGCGCTCGAATGCCGGCTACGGTCTGCTCGATAATGCTAATCATGATATCCTTCGTTAGCTGACCGGAAACATAACCGAAGACATTTCCTTCTTTGTCGATCATAAAGGTAGTTGGGTAAGCGCTGATGCCATAGGTAGCTGCCATAGTACCACCGGTATCCATAGCGACCGGATAGGAGTAGCCGTTATTCTCAAGGAAGGCAGCTACTTCTTCCTCGCTTCCCTCGCGTCCTACACCCGGTGAGGCGACGCCAAGAATAATAATGTCATTGGCATTTTCTCCGTAATCTTCATATAGTTCTTGAATCTCCGGCATTTCCGCACGGCAGGGAGGACACCAGGTCGCCCAGAAATTGAGGAATACAGTTTTCCCTTTGTAATCGGAGAGCGTATGTGTATTCCCAAATTGATCGGTAAGAGTAAAGTCCGGAGCAGCAATGGTATCAGGTGCTGCTTCCTCATCTGTGGAAGGGGTATCGGCTTCCGTATTACCTGCAGTCTCGTTTGTAACACTTTCGTCACTTTTGTTTTCGCCCGTATTATTTTTATTATCAGCATTGGTACTATCGCTGACACTTGTATCGTTATCGGAATTCGCACTGTTATCGCTGCTATCGATATTGTCATTTGAAGTATCTTCTATATCATCTGCAGCATTGTTAGCGGAAGAGTTGATGCCGCTTCCCTGGGAAGTGGTTCCGATACCGGACAGATAGCTGCTAAAACCGTTCATCCAACCGGTAAACATCATGATTCCGATTAATATCATAAGGATGCCACCAATTTTAGCTGTATATTTTACTACTTGCTTATGCTTCTTGAAGAAGTCGAGTAAGGTTCCTGTGAAAATACCTACTCCCATAAAAGGAAGGACAAAGCCTAAAGTATAGACGCCGATTAAGAAAAATCCGGCTGTTGAAGATGCTGAAGAGGCCGCCATAATAAGAACGCTGGCAAGAGCCGGACCGACACAGGGTGTCCATGCGAAACTGAAGGTGAATCCGAGGATAAGAGCGGTAAGAGGATTCATCGTAAGGTTTTCCGGTTGAAAATGGAACCGCCGTTCTTTTGCCATGGAGGAACTGCCAAGAATTCCTAGTTGGGAAAGTCCGAAAAGGATGACAATCATTCCACCGATGCGTGTGAACCATGTCTGATAATTTTGGAAGAAGCGTCCGAGGGTGGTAAAGCCGAGACCCAAGAGGAAAAAGGTGAAGCTGATACCCAGTACGAAAAAGAATGTATTGAGCATAACTGTGCTTCGTTTATAGCGGACATTTCCATCATCGTCTATTGTCTTTGCCCCGCCGGACAGATATCCGATATATAAGGGAATCAGCGGCAGCACACAAGGAGAGAAGAAGCTTACTAAGCCTTGTATGAAGACAGTGATCGCCGGAATGCTTGTTTCTATGTTCAAATTCATATATTACCTCCAATTGTTTCCTTGTTTAAATAGTTTTCAGTTATTTCATTATTAATATCATCGATATAAATCTGTTTCAGACGTTCTTTACAAAGATCGTTCAAGTCCTCATAAATATGTTCCAGAACACTTCCCATACCGGAAGCGATCAGACAATCCATATCAATGCCCCCGCTTTTCCAGGAAGAAGAGACGAACTTAAAATTCAGTGCTTCGCTAATTTCATATAAAGAAAGGTCCTTCGGATTAAGCTCCAAGTGGTATCCTCCCTCCAGTCCTTCCTTTGTAGACACAATCCCTGCTTTTTTAAGCTTTGCCATAACCATGCGTACTCGTGCAGGATTTGTACATACATTCTTGGCAAGCTCTGAACTGGATACCATACAGGCTTTTCGATTTAGAAAAACCAAGGAATGTACCGCAATACAAAATTCGCTATTCATGCTATTGTTCCTCCTTTGCCTGAAGTTATATACTGTAATTATAATTGTTTCAGTTTATCTGTCAAGCGATATTCTTGATTTAATCATATTTTTATTGACAATCGATTAATTTGTAATATACCATAATTATAAACCGAAAAGGTTTATAAAGTAAAATTTAATTGTGGGGTGATTTTCTGAGCGATATATTTGACAGGCTTCCGGAAGAAAAACGCGAGCGTATTATCAATTCGGCATTATCCGCATTTGGAACAAATGGTTATAAGAAGACTTCCATAGCTGATGTAGCGAAAGCTGCTGCTGTCAGTAAACCGATGATATTCACTTACTTCGGTTCAAAGGCAGCACTTTATACCTTTCTTGCGGAGTATTCGATAGAACTCGTGCGGGAGGAATTCCGTGTGCACGCACACAAATTGCTTACCGACGATTTCTTTGAACGTATCCTCCTTTCTGCTGAAATAAAAACTGCAATGCTGAAACGATATCCGGCCATATTATCTTTTCTTACTTCTATGTATTATGAGCAAGATATGAATGTTAGACCGATATTAGAGCAACGGTTGAAGGATACAGTCCCTTTCCGGGAAGAGCAGATGATGAAAGGAATAGACACAAGCCGATTTAAAGAAGGGATAGACTTGCAGAACGTTATGAAGTTATTATCATGGGTATCTTCGGGTCTTGCAGATGAATGGCGCAGTAAAGATATCGACGCCATGGATGCTTTGCTGGGAGAGTTCAATGAGGTAATAGAAATGCTTAAAAATGTTCTATATAAGGAGGAAATATAATTATGGCAACGTTTGAAATCACTAACCTGGTAAAAAAGTTCGGAAAGTTTACGGCATTAGATGGGGTGAATATGGTAGGTGAACAAGGAGAAGTGCATGCCTTTCTCGGGCCTAACGGTTCAGGAAAGACCACAACCATTCGTTGCCTGCTCGCGATTTTAAAAGCCACATCGGGAAGCGTCATGTTGTTTGAGCAAGACGCGTGGAAGAATGCGGTGGAGTTGCATAAACGAATTGCATTTGTACCGGGAGATGTGAATCTCTGGCCGAATTTGACAGGCGGTGAAGTGATAGATTTATTCCTGACGATGCGTCGTGATAGAAAGGCAGATCAGAGCAAACTTGAGCGGCTCAAAGAGCAATTTGAATTGGACCCGAGTAAAAAATGCCGTACATACTCGAAAGGCAACCGGCAGAAGGTGGCACTTATCTCAGCCCTCGCTTCCGGTGCAGACTTATTCGTTCTCGATGAACCGACGAGCGGATTAGATCCTCTTATGGAAAAGGTATTTCAGGATCGGATCGGAGAGCTTAAAAAGGAGGGGAAAACAGTATTATTATCCAGCCATATTATGAGTGAGGTCGAGAAATTAGCAGATACAGTTAGCATTATCCGTGAAGGAAGGATAGTGGAGAGCGGTTCTATGTCCCAAATAGCGAGGAAAGCGCAAGGGAAAACATTGGAAGAGTTCTTTCTCAATGAATATGAGGGGAGGAAACAGCTATGACTTTGAACGATGGATTTGGGCGTTATCTGCGTTTTATTGCCCGCCGGGAGAGAAGGATGAGCTTGGTATGGGTGATTTGCGTTGCCGGTTCTGCAATTTTATTCGCGGGAATGTATCCCGGACTTTTTCCGGATGAGAATTCTCTCCTTATTATGGCGACAACGATGAATACCCCGGCAATGGTTGCGCTGATGGGGCCGGTATATGGTCTGGAGTCAATCAATATCTCGATTATTATGGCACAAGAATGTTTGATATGGTTTGCTATTGCAGTTGCTATTATGAATATTTTCTTTGTAAATCGCCATACGCGTATGGATGAAGAGTTGGGGCGGCACGAGATGCTGCGCGCTTTGCCCATTGGGCGATTGACCGGAGCTTGTGCGACACTGTTCGGAAGCTTCCTATTAAATGTGGTAATTTCCCTTATCATTGCTTTGGGGCTGATTGGAATTAATCTGGATGGGACAACAGTATCGGGAGCGTTTGTTTATGCTTTATCTATCGGTGTACAAGGATTTCTTTTTGCCGCCCTTACTTTATTGATGGCACAGTTGTTCTCCACTTCCAGAGCTGTGTCAGGCAGTGCGTTTACGGTTCTTGGGATATTTTATATTATGAGAATGTCCGGTGATATTGCGGACAATATACTTAGTTATATTTCGCCGATGGGATTAGGGCTTAAGGTATTGGCTTTTTATGAGAATGATTATGTTCCGTTGTGGATTCTGCTCATGGAAGCAATTGTTATCGGGTTGATCGCACTTTTCGTCTGTGCAGGAAGAGACCTTGGGGAGGGGATACTTCCGGCCCGAAAAGGAAGAGAGCATGCATCCTTCTTTTTACAAGGGGAATTGGGGCTGGCGTGGAGACTTACCCGTGGTACGATATTTGCCTGGGGAATAGGAATGTTTGTGATGGGTCTCACCTACGGTTCGGTGCTCGGCCAGATTGATACATTTGTTAATGAAAATGAAATGTTCCAAAAGATTCTGAATGCGGCGGGCTCTTATGATATTGCGAGCAATTATATCGTTCTCATACTGGCAATCGGAGCGCTTCTTTCTACGGTACCCGTAATTATGCTGGCATGCAAAATCCACTCCGAAGAAAAATATGAGCGGTTGGAACAGTTGTTTTCCAAAGCGGTTCCCAGGGAACGGATGTATTTGTCCTATATTTTTCTCGCCTTTGCGGAAAGCATAGCAGCTCCGGTTCTTATGGTGCTCGGCTTCTATACAGTAACGCAGGGTAGCGGAGCAGTGGAACTTAAGATACTTATGAAGGCTGCTCTCGTGTATCTGCCGGCCCTTTGGATCATGCTTGGATTATGTGTTCTGTTCATAGGAGTATTCCCCAAGATAACTTCTCTTGTCTGGGCAGTATTTTCCTTTTCTTTCATCATGATGTATTTTGGACGGCTGCTCGATATACCGGAATGGGTTCATAAGCTTTCGCCGTTCGGAAACATTCCGCAGTTGCCGGTAGAGGAATTCTCTGCAGCACCTCTCCTTGTTATGATATTAGTTTCCATTTTGTTTCTTGCTATCGGTATTGTGGGATATCGGCAAAGGGATATCGGTTAGACACTATAATAAATACAATACTTTGTTACAAAAAAGGAAATTTATTTAGATGGTATATTCCCGTTGCAAAATAAAAAACCCTATGATATAATAGGAATGTTGACAATGATAAAAAATTAACAATCGTTGGAATTAAGACTCACCTGCTTCGGCAGACACATTATTGTATGGAGGAAGAAACAATGGGAAAAAAGGTAGTTTTGGCAGGCGCTTGCCGTACAGCAATAGGAACTATGGGCGGAAGTCTCAGTACAACACCGGCAGCAGAGCTTGGTGCAGTAGTAATTAAAGAAGCATTAAACAGAGCGGGAGTAGCTCCCGAAGCAGTTGATCATGTATATATGGGATGTGTTATTCAG